>JAYRVK010000336.1:0-13257 GCA_041918555.1 Sandaracinaceae bacterium | reverse complement strand
GATCCTGGGCATCCGGGTCTACGAGCGGCGCGACTTCGAGATCGCGATCGACATGCTGCGAAGCGGGCGCGTCGACTTCGACGCGTTGCTGACCGAGTCGTCGCCGGACGCGGCGCCCGGGGTGTTCGAGGACCTGATCAAGGGCAGCAACGTGATCAAGATGATCTTCCGGCTGTAGCCGGCAACGGGCCAGGAGCGGGAGCGCAGATGAACGACCTGTTCAGCTTGAAGGGCAAGGTGGCGCTGGTCACCGGAGGCAGCCGCGGCCTCGGCCGGGCGATGGCGGCGGGGCTCGCCGCGGCGGGCGCCGGGGCCGCGACCGCCGGCGCGGCCGGTCGCTCCCACGGGAGGACCACGTCCTTCGCCGCGTCCTCCGCCGCGGGGTCCGCGTCGAGCGCGAGGCTGCGGCGGTAGCGCCGCTCGCACTCCGCCGGCGAGAGCCCCGCGCCGAGGCGCTGCGTCGTCACGAAGACGTGCTCGATCGAGGCGAGGTCGGCGGGCTCGACGTCGACGAGGCCGCGCGAGACGAGGAGGATCCGCCCCGCGTCGCTGTCGACGACGACCGTGTCGAGCGTCAGCGGCACGTCGGCGAGCGCGTCCACCCCCGGGCGCTTGAGGAACGCCCGCGGGAGGACCCCCGGCAGCCGCGCGCGCACGCGCGGGAAGTTCGGGTGGAGGTTCGTCAACGCGACTTCCTCGTCTCCCCGCCAGTACCCTTGCGCTCGTTGATCCGGGGGCGCGACGAGGTAGTGCTCCCACGCGAAGTCGGCGGGGAGCCAGGGCCAGCGCTCGCGCTGCCACGCCGCGTCGTAGGTGCCGGCGTAGCGGAAGCGCGCGGGCCACATCGGCGCGATCGGTCCGAGCCCGTGGGGCGGCGGGCGGTCGTCGATCGCGCGCATCGGACGCGCCGGATCCTCGAGGTTCGGGAGCCGCGCCCCGCGCCCGTCCTCGTCGCGCGCGCCGCGGCCGACCGGGTTCTCGGGGTGGCCCGGGTGCCCGAAGCTCCGCTCCCACGAGAGCGGCAGCCGCGTGAACGGCTCCGCCGGGCCGACGCCCCCGAGCGCGTCGGTGAAGCGGCGATCGCCGGTCACGCGGACCTCCTTCTGGATCGGGCCGAGCTTCAGCGCGCAGGTGAGCTGGGGGACCGCCTGCCCGCCCGCCGCGTGCGCGGAGCCCACCACGAAGCACTCCCCCGCGGGCTTCCACGGCGCGAAGTCGGAGGCATAGAGCAGCGAGCCCTCCGGCTCGTCGTCGAAGTACGCGTCGCCCGTCGGCAGCGCGGGGTCCGTCGCGTCGGCGAGCGCGTCGGGCCCGATCACGTCGTACGTCGCCTTGACGACGACGAGGAGCGACGACTGCGGCGGCTTCACCGTGCAGGGGATCCAACCCGCCGCGAAGGGGCTGTCGGTGAGGAGCTTCATCTTCACGTCAAAGAAACTTGAGCGTGCCGTTCGACTTAAAGCTGATGCCCCCCGAGGTCACGTTGACGGTGCTCTGCTTGAGCACCATCTGCGTTCGGTGCGGGGTCGACTGGAAGCCGCAATCGCCGGCCCGCTCCTTCGCGCCAAGCCAGACGTCGTCCTTCTTGACGGAGAGGCCGCATTCGGGGGCAGCGATGTCGTTTCTGCTCAGATTGATCTCTGCCGTGCCGATCTCGAGCTGGAAATCGCCGACGATCAGCCTGACTGTCTTCTTCGCCCTCACGCTCACGTCGTCCTTGTCGGCCTTCCACAGCGTCCCGAGCGGAACGGCGCCCCCGAGCTTCACCTCGAGCTCCTTCGTGTCCACCGTGACCTTGTCCGTGCTGGCGAGCGCGATCGACGCCGTGGCCTTCTGGGACGGAGGGAGCAGCAAGGCCGACAACGCCGGGGTCCGCGTCCCGATCTCGACCTCCTTGCCCACCAACGTGAGCGTGTCCTTGAGCGAACGGACCGTGACCCCCTTGCGCGCCTCGACGGTGGCCTCGTTGCGCCCGCTCACCGTCACATCGCCGAGGAGCGACTCGAGGGAGGCGCTCGCGATCCCCCACACCGACGAGTCGAGGCCGTAGACCAGGTTGAAGAGCGAGCTGAGCGTCACTCCGAGGACGCCGTGGATGCCCACCCAGGTGGGGGTGGCCATGATGATCCCGTTCGTCGCCAAGAGGTTGATGGAGGCGGAGGCGCTGCCGCTCTCGTTCGCCCCGGGCCAGGTCACCGCCGACGCGGTCGACGTCCCCGACGTCGGATTCGCGGCGGAAGCCTTCTGCTCGCCGGCGCCCGCGATCGAGCTGATGTTGAACCCCGCGTTCACCACGCCCGAGGCGAGGCCGGCGAAACCGACGCCCGCGAGGACCAACTTACGCGATCCGGATTGGGCGCTCATGCAGTACTGGAGAAGGTCCTTTGCGCCCTTGAGCAGGGCAGCGACTCCCACGAGCCCGTCCAGCGACGCCGACAGGATGGTAGCCTTCTTGTCGTACTGGTCCTTGAGATCTTCGGCGAGCGTGAGCACCGGATCCGTCGTCCCGCTCGGGGCCGCGAGCGGGTTCGTCCGCCCGAACCCCGCGATGATGTTCACCCCGCTCTTGCGCCCCGCGACCGTGACGCCCTCGTTCGCGCCGACGACCACGTTGTTGTGCGAGTGCACGTGCGCGCTCTGGATCGACTCCCAGAGGCTCCACCCGGCCGACTGCATGACGAGGTTCCCGCCCGCGCGCGTGAAGAAGTGCTCGCTCGTGAGGACGCTGAACCCCGTGTGGCTCTCCCCCGGACGCCCCTTCCCCATCGTGAGCAGCGAGTACGCCTGTCCCGTGGGCACCCACATGCGCCAGCGCTGCGGCGCGCCCGGGCCGCCCGAGGCCTGCGTCCCGCCCGTGGTCGAGGTCGTCTGCGCGGACGGGCTGCCGGAGGACCCGCTCGTGGTCGAGGCCGGCTGCGACACGAGCCCCGCGAGGTAGTCCTGCACGACGGGCTGGGCCCTCGCCGCGTCGCGCTGCCCCGCGAGCGCGGCCCTTCGCGTGGTATCGGTCTCCGCCGCGTGAGCTCGCTCGAGTCGCTGGTACTCGAGGAGCTGCACGACGGCGGGCCTCCTGGCCGCCGTCGCGAGCTCCGTCGCGAGCGTGGCCCTTCTCGTCGGGTCGGTCTCCGCCTCGTGGCGTCGCTTGAGGTCCTCGTAGAGCAGGATGTCGAGCTGGCCCTCGTGGGTTCTCGGTCCGGTCATCGCGACCGAGCATATCGCGTCGACGACCCCGACCGCACGTCACCGCGCCGCGTCGCAGGCGCTCGGTCAGCCCGCGCGGCCGGCCACGCGCCGGTACATCCGGTCGAACGCCTTCCCGAAGAGCGTCTGCGTGAACCGCTCGCCGCCGATCTGGTCGGCGAACGCGCCGACGTACCGGTACCAGCTCTTCATCGCGCCCCACGGGAAGAGCAGATCCCCGAAGCCCGGCGACGTGCGCGCGAGCGCGCCGCCGCCGCCTCCGAGGACGTGCGGCGAGAGCAGCATCAGGACCGCGCGCGCCCCCTCGGTGGCCCCGCTCACCATCGCGACCGGGTGCACCGCGAGGTCGGCGAACGCACGGCGCAGCTCGCGCACGCGCTCTTCGCCGTCGGCCTTCGGATCCATCAGCCACCCGAGGAGCTTGCGCGGCTCCCGGATCCCGTCGAGCTCGCCGCCCGCGCCGCTGGCCTCGAGCGAGAGCTGCCCGCTGAGCTCGTCGTGCGCCTTGCGGAGCGCGCAGTACGACTCGGCGAAGCTCTCGAGCAGCGCGCCCGCGCGCTCCATGCTCGCGGCCGGGTCGTCCGCCGGCGGCATCGAGGTGCGACCCGTGCTCGCGCGATCGGTCAGGCGCCCCACCCAGGCCGCCGCGTCGACCGCGCCGCTGAGCGTCGGGTCGACTGCGAGCTCCGACAACATCCGTTGACAGCGCGGCTCGTGGAGGACGTCCGGGAACTGGAGGCGGAGCATGGTCACGAGGCCGTCGCGCTCGGCGGGCTGAGCGTTCACGAGCGCGGCCGAGAGCTCGTCGAAGGTCGCCGCCCACGCGCTGCGGTAGGCCCCGTAGTGCGGGGTGAGCTTGTTGACGAGCTGCATCGGCAGCATCGAGGGCGCGGCCATCGCCTCGGTGGCGGCGACGGCCTCGGGCGCGACCTTCGCAGGCGGTGCCGCGGCCGCGCCGGGCGGCAGGATCGCGGCGGGCCCGCCCTTGCCGAGCGCCACGGTGCGCTGGTCGCCGTGGCTCGCCGCGCTGCTGAGCTTGAACGCCGAGCGACGTCGGCCCGCGACCTGGGTCGCGTCGAGCGTCTGCCGCGCGAACGTCAGCGTGAGCGGGCCGATCGTCAGCTCCGTGTCCGGCCCGACCGTGAGCTCCGTGTTCTTCTCGAGGCGCTCGCCGCGGTGCTCGGTGCCGTTGGTCGAGCCGAGGTCGATGTAGCGCGTCCCGTCGGCGTCGAAGCGCACGACGGCGTGCCACTGCGAGACGAACGCCTCGTCGATGGCGAGGTCGTTGAGGGCGTTGCGCCCGATCCGCACCGGCGAGCGCTTGAAGCCGGCCTGATCGCTGGTGCCCGTCTCGGAGTGCTTGACGCGGATGAGGAGGGGCTGCATCGCGCGATGGTACCGGAACCCCCGCGCTCGGGACTCCCTTCAATCGCAGTCGTCGTCGAGCTCGAAGACGATCCCGCTCTTCGAACGGATGCGGCTCTGGGTCGGGTTCGCGGCGACGACGGGGCTCATCGTGTCGGGGTTCGGCACCGCCCCGAGGAGGATGGGGCGGTCCGGGTCGCCGTTGACGTGGGCGATCAGGACCTCGGTGCCGACGTGGAGCGGGAAGTGGTGGCCGTACCCGTCGCCCGCGGACGCCTGCGCCATGCGGACCCAGCGCGACGCGCGCCCGCCCGGCGCGGCCAGGAGGTCGTACGCGAAGACGACCTTGTAGCGGCCGTGCTCGTCGATCGGCGCCGCGGACCCGATCACCTCTCCGTCCACGCGCGCCGTGACGAGGCCGTGCACCCGCGGCTTGGGCGTCTTGCGCGGCGTGCGCCACGCGACGCTCGCCGGGATCGCGTCGAAGCGCACCTCGGCGCCGAACGCGCCGCCCCCCTCCGTCGCGCCGATCCGGTGCTCGACCGCGGTGACGAGGTAGCGCTGCTCGAGGTCGGGGTGCGGGTGCTCGACGAGGTCGAACACGTGGCCCGCCATCAGCCCCGGCGCGCTGGCCACGCCCTGGAACGTCTTGCGCGTCGCGAGCTCCCCCTCGGCGCGGAAGCGCGCGAGCTGCCGGGCCTCGCCCTCGTCGCGGACGTGCTCCCCGAAGCAGTCGATGACGCCCGTCCCGCTCGCGTCGGCGTCGTGCGCCTCGTCGATCACCAGCGTCGGTCGCCGCCAGTTGTAGTCGCGGACGCGCGCGTTCCGCGCGGCGTGGCGCGTCGTCGCGAACAGCGCGAAGACCGAGGCCTCGCGCGCCCCGATGGCGTCGTCGCGCTGCCGGTACGGCAGCGGCGCGCCGTCCGCGTGCGGCAGGAACGCGCGGTTCGCGTCGGCGAGGTGCAGGATCTCGAGGTCGGGCGTGTGCTCGAACCAGAAGAAGGCCCCGCGGTGCTCGAGGAGGCGCGAGACGAAGGCGAGGTCGGTCTCGTCGTACTGGACGGTGAAGTCGCGCATGGGGTGCGGCTCGGAGGCGTGGACGTGGAAGTCGACGCCCTCGGCGAGGCGGAGGTCCTCGACGAGGATCCGGCGCGCGATCCCGAACGCGTCGGCGTCCTGGAACACGCGGCTCCGCGGCGCGAGGCCCGCCCGCGCGAGACGCGGCACGAGGATCGCCTCGTAGCGCGCGCGCTGCGGATCCCACGTCGGATGCATGCGGAGGCTCGCGAGACAGCCCGAGATCGTGTGCTCGCGCTCGGGTCCGTAGTGCACGCGGCAGGGGTGGGTGAGGAGCTCGTCGATCGTCTCGGCCGCGAGCCCCCCGTCGAGCTCGGTCTCGAGGGTCAGCGCGAAGCGGAACGGCTCGCCGATCGCGCCGCCGCCCTGGACCGCGGTGAGCCGCAGGTCGCCGGGCGAGATGCCGCCCGCGTCCGTGTCGAGGTCGAGGTAGATTGCGTCGCCCGCCATCCCGGCGCGCATCATACAACGGAGGACTTCATGGCGGACGAGGTGCGGGCGCAAGCCCTGCGGATCGACTGGTCGACCGAGCCCACCCCCGCGTACGCGAACGGTGTGCACGCGGTCCACACGCAGCGCGAGTTCGCGGTGTTCTTCGCGGACTTCGTGGACCTCCCGGGCCGCGGCGCCGCGCCGGGGACGGACCTCCCGAACGCGCGCATCGTCTCGTCCGTCCGCCTCGCGCCCGACGTGTTCTTCCAGCTCGTGGCCGCGGTCGCGTCGAACTGGAACAACTACGTGCAGCGCTTCGAGGACGCGGACACCACGCCGCGCTTCAAGCTCGTCGGCGCCGCGGGCTTCCAGCTCGAGGGGCTCGAGCCTCCGGGCGACGCGAAGCCGGCTCCCTGAACGCGTCAGTCCGCGGCGCGGCGCTCCTCGGCGGCGAAGCGCGCGGCGCGATAGCCGATGAGCATCGAGGGCGCGTTCAGCGCCGACACGGGGGTCACCGGGATGGCCGACGCGTCGGCGATCCGCAGCCCCGCGAGCCCGCGCACGCGGAGCCGATCGTCGGCGACCGCGCTCTGGCCCTCGCCCATCGCGCAGGTGCCGGCGTAGTGGTACGTCGTCATCACGTTTTGCGCGATCCAGCGCTCGAGCCCCTCGCGGCTCGCGCCGAGCGGCCCCGGGAAGAGCTCGCGGTTCCCCCACGCGGCGAGCGGCGCGGCGCCCGCGATGGCCCGCGCGCGCGCGACCCCGCGGACCATCGTGTCGAGGTCCTCGCGGTCCGAGAAGTAGCCGGGATCGATCCGGGCCGGCGTCGCGGGATCGGGCGAGGTCACCTCGATCCGGCCGCGGCTCTTGGGCTTGCCGAGGATCACGACGATCCCGTACACGCGCTTCACCTGCTCGCGGAGCGCGCGCGCGCGGAACGCGAGCCCGACCCCGCCGCGCACGAGGCGCGGGAGCGTCCCCGTGTCGTAGAGCGGCTCGGGCAGCACGAGGCCGGGGAGGATCCGGATCATCGCCTCGCGGAGCGAGCTCCTCGCCGGATAGAAGACGTAGCAGGTGTCGCTCATCCCCTCGGGCAAGTCGCTTCGCTCGTTCGCGCGGTGGAACCCGTAGAGCTGCGGGTGCGAGCAGTCGACCTCGCGCCCGCCGCGGAAGAAGAGGCACACGTTCGGGTGATCGTGGAGGTTCTCGCCGACGCCCGGCACCTCGAAGCGCGCCGGCAGGCCCGCCCGACGGAGCGCGCGCGCGGGGCCGATCCCCGAGAGCAGCAGGAGGCGCGGGGTCTCGAGCGCGCCCGCGCACATCAAGACCTCGCGCGTCGCGCGCGCCTCGTGGAGCGCGCCCTCGTGCGCGTAGCGGACGCCTCGCACGCCGCGCTCGCCGAGGACCAGCCGGTGCACCGTCGCGCCGGTCCGCACCTCGAGGTTCGGGCGATCGAGCGCGGGTCGGAGGAAGGCGACGTAGGAGTTGCGGCGATCGTCGCCCTCGTAGTTCATCGCCTCGTAGCCGAGGACGCCGCCGAGCTCGCCGTCGTTGAGGTCGGTGCTCCGCGCGAAGCCCGCGGCCTGCGCGGCGGCGAGGCACGTCTCGGTGAACTCCGTCGGCGGGCGCGGTCGCGGGCGCAGGCGCGCCTCGATGGCCGCGTAGTCGCGCTCGACGTCGCCCCAGCGCCACGCGCGCGGCCACTCCTCGAAGTCGAGGCGCGAGCCGCGCGTGTAGACCATCGCGTTGATCGCGCCGCTCCCGCCGATCCCGCGCCCCGAGCCCAGGAAGAGGCGCCGATCGCCCCAGCGCGGGTCGACCACGCTGAAGCGCTCCTTCATCAGCGCGTCGTTCGCGAACGCGTCCTTGTAGCCATCCGCGCGGAGCGTCTCGGGGTGCGCCTCCGAGCGCTCCCCCATCTCGAGCAAGAGCACGCGCACGCGCGGGTCCTCGCAGAGCTGCGCGGCGACCACGCACCCCGCGCTCCCGCCGCCCACGACGACGTAGTCGTAGGTGCTCATCGCAGGTGGCGCACGAGCCCGGCCGCGGCGCGGGCCTTGCCGAGCAGCGTCGGCTGGTAGAGCACGCGCAGCGCCTCGCGGACGAGCGGGTACGTCGCGGGATCGCTCGGGTAGATCCTCGCGGGCAGGTGGAGCGGGAACCGATCCTCGAGGATCGCCTTCTGGTTCGTCATCCCGCGCAGGCCCTCGCGGCCGTTCAGCCGGCCGAACCCGGACGCGTCCACGCCGCCGAACGGGAGGTCCTGGGCCATGTACGTGAAGCCGAAGTCGTTCACCGTGCAGGAGCCGACGCGCAGCGCCTCCGCGATCGCGCGCGCGCGCTTCCGGCTCTTGCTCATCACCGTCGAGCCGAGCCCGAAGCGCGTGCGGTTCGCGAGCGCGATCGCCTCCTCGTCGGTCGTGAAGCGCTGGATCACCATCACGGGCCCGAAGAGCTCCTCTTCCGCGATCGGCATGTCCGGCGTCACGTCGACGAGCACCGTCGGCGCGAAGAAGCGCCCCGTGGTGTCAATTACTTTTCCTCCGCACAGCGCGCGGGCGCCGCGGCGGATCGCGTCGGCGACGAGCCGCTCGACCAGCGCGAGCTGCTCGGGAGAGACGATCGCGCCGACGTCGGCCTCCGCGTCGATCGACGAGCCGACCCGCAGCCGCGCGGTCTCGGTGGTCACGCGCGCGACGAAGTCGTCGTACACGGCCTCGTGGACGAGCACCCGCTCGGCCGCCATGCAGCTCTGCCCGGCCGAGATGAACACGCCGGCGAGCGCGGCGTGGACCGCCTGCTCGACGTGCGCGTCCTCGCAGACGATGAACGCGTCCTTGCCGCCGAGCTCGAGGATCGCGGGCGTGAGGTGCTCGACGGTGCCCTCGAGCACGCGGCGCCCGTTCGGCACCGAGCCGGTGAACACGATCTTGTCGACGCCCGAGCGCACCAGCGCGGCGCCGGTCGGCCCGAAGCCGTTGACGAGGCGGACGGTGTCGCGCGGGTAGCCGACCGCGTCGAAGGCCTCGTCGAAGATCCGCTGGAAGCGCTCGCTGGACCACGCGACCTGCTCGGAGACCTTCACCACCGCGGCGTTGCCGGCGAAGAGCGCGGGGATCGTCGGCCCGAGCACGTTCTGGAGCGGGTAGTTCCACGGACAGACGATCCCGATCACGCCGAGCGGCTGGTAGAGCACGGTCGCGCGCTTGTGGAGGAACAGCCCCGAGGACATGCGCTCGGGGACGAGGTGCCGCTCCCCCTCGGCGATCGTCCAGCGGAGCTTCTCGCAGACCGGCCAGACCTCGCCCATCAGCGCGTTGTCCTTGGTCTTGCCCGAGTCGCGCACCACGACCTCGCACAGCTCGTCGGCGTGGTCGAGGACGTGCGCGAGGACGTGGCGCAGGAGCGCGCGGCGCTCGTCGAAGCTCGAGCGGCCCCACGCGCGCTGGGCGCGGCGGGCGCGCGCGACGGCGTCCGCCACGGCGGCGGCGTCGTCGACGGGGACGGCGCCGAGCGGCGCGAGCGTCGCGGGCTCGACGCACTCGATCCGCTCGGGCGCGGCGGACGGAACGGAGACGGGCTCGGTCGATCGCTCCATGACGTGGACCTCTCAGTGGAACGGGCAGCCGCTCGCCTTCGCGGGCGGAGCTTCGTGGAGCTGGATGGTCTTCTGCGGGCAGTACTTCGCGGCCGCGCGCACCGCGGCGTGGAGGCGCGGCTCGGGCCGATCGGTGCCGACGAGCTGGACCCTGCCGTCGTCGCCGAGGGTGAAGACCTCGGGCGCCTCCTCGAGGCACACCGCGTGGCCCTGACAGAGGTCCCGGTCGAGGGTGATCGTGAGCGTGGGCGCCGGCGCGATCGGCTCGGGCGCCGCGATCGCCGGCGCGCGCTTCGCGTGGGTCGCGACGTCGCGGCGGCGGTAACGAAGCTTGCACGGCTCCGACGGACCGATCACGAGCCCGTGGAAGTCCGGGCGCACGTCCTCGGTGACGAGCTCGAGCTCGTAGCGGCGCAGGAGCGTCGCGAGGATCGCCTTCACCTGGAGCAGCGCGAACGCGTTCCCCATGCACTTGTGGCGGCCGCCGCCGAACGCGACGAAGGCCCACGGGTCCGCGTCTTCGCTCCGCGGCGGCGCGAAGCGGTCGGGGTCGAACGCGAGCGGGTGCGCGAAGTGCTCGGGCATCCGGTGCGAGACGGTGGGCGACACGATCACCCACGTGCCCTTCGGGAGGACGTAGTCGTCGTAGCGGAAGTCCTCCATCGCCACGCGGATGAGCATGAAGAGCGGCGGGTAGAGGCGCAGCGCCTCCTTGACCGCGTTCTCGGTCACCGGGATGGAGCGGAGCGTCTGGTAGCTCGTCGTCCCGTCCTCACCGTACGTCGAGTCGAGCTCCTCGATCACGCGCCGCAGGTACGCGGGGTGGCGGCAGAGCTCGATGAGCGTCCACGCGGTCGCCACCGAGCTCGTGTGGTGGCCCGCGAACATCGCCGCCAGGAGCATCCCCGTGATCTCGTCGTGGGTGAGCGAGCGCCCGTCGGCGTAGCGCGAGTCCATCAGCGTCTGGAGGAAGTCCTCGCCGGTCCGGCCGCTGCGCACGCGCTGCTCGACGATCCCCGAGATCAGCTCGACGAGCCGCGCGCGCGCTCGGTCGCGCTGCCGGAACGCGGGGATCGGGAGGTGGTTGTGGATGTACGCGAGCGGGGTCACGCCGCGCTCGAGGTCGTGGTAGATGCGCGCGAACTCCTCGGTCATCCCCTGCCGGAACTCCGCGCCGAGGAGGCAGTGCGACGAGGTGTAGTTCGTGAGGACGCGGCAGAAGTCGACCACGTCGACCTCGCCTGCGTCGCCCCAGCCCTCGATGCTCTGCTTCACCTCGTCGAGCACGATCTCGCCGTAGGTGCGCATCCGCGCGTCCTTCAGCGCGGGCAGCAGCATCTTGAACTGCTCCGCCATGATCTCGTGCGGCGCGTCGTACACGAGCCCCTCGCCGAACACCGGCGTCATGATCTTGTAGGCGTCGCGGGGGTCGAGGACCGAGTCCTTGGCCCGGAACACCGCCTCGTGCGCGCGCGGGCCGAACAGCGCGACCATGCGGCGGCCGGCGACGTCGATCGCGGCGACCTCGCCGAGTTCCTCGTGCGCGCGCTCGAGCAGGCCGATGGTGCTCCGCACGAACTCGATGGTGTGACCGACGAGCGGGAGCCCGCCGGAGAGGCGCGGCGCCTCGCGGAGGCCCTCGGGGAGGGGCTTCTTCGATTCGTGGAGCAGCATCAGATCGACGTCCGGAAGAGCAGATCGGGCAGCGGCGTCACCGACGCGTAGTTGTGCCCGTGCTTGTTGAGGTGGTGCTTGTGGTGCTTGAGCGTGAGGTAGTTGATCACGCCGAACGCGCGGTGCGGGAACGCCATCCCCGAGTGGATGACGATGTGCAGCGTCGAGTAGACGAAGAAGAGCGCGGCGAACGCGGTCCAGTGGATCGGGCCGATCAGCGCGGTCACCGCCATCAAGAGGCCCAGGCCCGCGAGCATCTCGATCGGCGACAGGTACAGGCTCTCCGCCGCGCTCGGGAACCGCACGCGGTGGTGCACGGCGTGCACGAAGGGCATCAGCGCCTTGATGTGCATGAAGCGGTGCATGAAGTAGTAGGCGAAGTCGTAGACGAGCAGCACGCCCGCGAACTGCAAGACGCTTTGCCAGATCGGGATCGGCGCCGTGCTCACCGTGAACGGCGCGAGGCCGTAGACGAGGCCGATCGTCGAGAGCGTCGAGAGCGCGCCCGTCGTGCCGACCGTCCACCGGTAGTTCGCGGGGCTCACCTTCATCGGGAGCGGCTCGCGCAGGAGGTACGCCGCGAAGCGCGGTGAGCGGTAGGCCCACGAGAGCCACCCCATGAGGATCGCGTCGAGCGCGAGCGTCACGCCGATCGCCACGTGGAACGGCACGTGGTCGAGGAGGTGCGCCGACATCGTCGCGGGGTCCATGGGCTCAGACCTTTCCCCGGGCGAGGTTCCCCAGCACGGCCCTGGTGTAGACGCCCACCGTGCGCGCGAGCGCGCTCACGTCGAGGGTGGAGGAGAGCCCGTCCGCGAAGCCGAACGGCAGCATCGCGGGGATGATCCCGCGCGCGTACTCGAGCGCGTAGCAGGCCTCGGGCATCTTGTAGCCCTCGGCGGTGCCGGGCTCGAGCACGTGCAGATCGCCCGGGCGGTACACGCGCCGCTCGAGGTCGCCCTCCGCGTAGGCCCACTGCTCGCCCTCGAGGATGAAGAAGAAGTCCTTCGCGTAGAAGCGGCCCGAGTGGCCCTCGGTGCCGATCGGGCTCCCGAAGATCATCACGTACTCGGTGATCGACGCGTGGAGCACGAGCATCTGCCCCATCGCGCCGCCCGCGTTGTTGAAGATCCACTGGTCGTGGTCGAGGATGTGCCCCGGGTAGCGCTCGCTCAGCGCCTCGCGGAGGTCCGCGATCATGTGCGGCACCGGCTGACCGATCGCCTCGCGCACGATCCCGTGCAGGGTGTCGGGGTCGAAGATGTAGCCCATGTCAGCGACCGCCCTCCCGGCGCGCGGCGCGCCCGCCTCGCTCGTAGAGCCTCGCATCGCGCGCCCGGAGCGCGTCGTCGTCCTCCGCGAGGTCCAGGCACTCGGCGATGAGCGCCTCGACCTCGGCGCGCGTGATCTTCACCGGCGCGTCGGGGACGAACATCGCGTCGTTCCCCTTCGCGAGCGCGAGGGTGCGGGCCGCCATGAAGAGCGGCAAGAGACAGAACAGCCGGATCGCGCGCTCTCCGGCGGGGATCGCGAGGGTGTACTCGAGCGCCGAGTCGAGCCGCGCGCGGGCGATGGTGAACACCGGCGCGACGGCGGCGTGGGCGCGGCGCCGGTGGCGCGGATCGGCGAGCGACGCGACCGGCAGATCCTGGCGCGCGCACTCGACGCGCGGGACGTAGCTGACGCCGCGCGCGAGATCGTCGGTCACGTCCTTGAGGATGTTGGTGAGCTGGAGGCCCGTGGCGAAGCCCTCCGCGTGATCGCGCAGGGTGATCGCGACCGCGCCCTCGGGATCTTCGCCGAGGTAGTCGACGAACAGATCCGTGAGGAGGTGCCCGACGGTCCCCGCGACGTAGAAGCAGTAGCGCTCGAGGTCGCCGACCGTGTGGACGGCGACGACGCCGTCGGGG
>JAYRVK010000335.1:0-5885 GCA_041918555.1 Sandaracinaceae bacterium | reverse complement strand
GCTCGCGCGCACCGCCGACGCGAAGAGCCTGATGGTGCACGTCGAGGGCACGCGCGCCCACTCCGCGCGCCATCGCGTGGAGAAGATGAGCGGGATCTTCTGCGACCTCGCGATCGAGGCGAACGTCCCCGTGGTCCCCGTGCGCTTCAGCGGCGGGCTCCCGGTCGCGCCCGTGGCGGACAAGCTCGAGTACCCCGTCGGGATGGGCCGACAGGACTACTGGATCGGGCGGCCGATCGCGCCGGTGGAGCTCGCGTCGCTCCCCTACAAGCAGCGCATCGAGCGCGTCGTCTCGGCGATCGAGGCCCTGGGCCCGCCGCGCGACGAGGAGGCCCCGCAGCCCCCGAGCCCTGCGCTGGAGGAGCGCGTGCGCGCGCGCATGGCCGCGACCGGCGCGCCGATCGGGCTCGCGACGGTGGCCGAGGTGCTCGCGGAGCGCGCGCGGCGGAGCCCCGAGGCGGCCCGGATGCTCGGGCGGCTCGAGGCGCCGTCCGACGCCGACGCCCCCGAGGAACGCTGGTTCGCCCGCCTCGCCCGCTCGCTCAAGGGCGCGTAGGCGGCCGGTCCGGGAACAAGACCGCCTCCCACTGGGGGAGGATCCTCGCGGGCGAGAACGCTTCGCTCCCCGCGAACGCGCGCGCACGGTACTCGCGCCGCAGCGCCGGATCCGTCAGGACCTCCACGAGCGCCTCGCGCCAGGCTCGCTCCATCGCGTCCAGGGGCGCGGCGGCGTCGACCATTCCGGCGGCCGGCACGGGGAGCAAGATCCCGTGCGCAGCGCGATCGATCGCTCGCGTCTCGCGGCGCCAGTCCGTGTCGGGCGCGAGGATCTCTCGCGGGCCGAAGCGGCAGTCCGACGACAGCGCCACCGCGCCGACGGCGATCGCCTCGCACAGGGCCATCGCGATGCCCTCCCACCGAGAGGGCATCGCGTACACGGTGCTGCGGGCCACGAACCGCGCCGGGCGCTCGCGGAACCCCGCGAAGATCACGTCGCAGGCCTCGGGCACGTGCTCGTGCGCCGCCTCGAACGCCGACCAGGCGCGCAGTCCGAGCGCGCGCGTGCGGACGAGGAGCTCGCCCGCGTCGAGACCTCGGCCGAGGAACACCAGCTTGGTCCCGGGGACGCTCTCGAGCGACGCCGCAAACGCGCGGATCAGCGGCCAACATCCCTTCTCCGGGTTGAGTCGACCGACGCACAGCACGACGGGGTGCTCGAAGGCGGCCTCGAGGTCGGGATCGATGGGCTCGCCCCCCTCGGCGCGCAGGCGTTCGCCCGGCACGGGGTTGTGGATCGTGACGATGCGGGCGGGGTCGAGCCCGAAGTGCTCCTCGAGGTCCGCGGCGACCCCCCGCGAGACGGCGACGATCGCATCGGCGCGCCCGTACAGGAGGCGGATCATCGCGCGGTTCACCGCACCGAACGCCCCGGGGTTCCCGATCGACTCCGGCGTTCGCGCGCTCACCACCACGCGGTCGCCCGCCCGCGTGACGATGTTGATGAAGCTCGCCCACGGCATCATCGACAGCACCGTATCGGCGCGGTGCTCACGACGAAACCGCGCGAACCTGGTCCCGAGGACGAGCAGGTGGACGAGGACGTCGGCGGCCCCGAGCTCGCGCATCCCCTTCTCACTCAAGACGTGGAGAGCGTCGCGGTAGGGGTACTCGTGCTTGTCCTCGAACAGCACCAGATCGATCGCGACCCGCTCGTCGAGCCCCATCATCAGCTCGGACGCGCAGCGCTCCGCGCCCCCGCCGAACAGGTCGGGCAAGAGGATCGTGAGGCGTCGCTCGTGCATCGAGGGAAGGTAGTCGCCTCGGCGCTCGGCGTCGATTGAACGCCCGATGGGCGCATGCCACCCTCCTCGCGTGCCCGGTGACACCCTCGTGCCCATCGCCTCGCGGAGCTGAGACCCTCGATGGCGCTCGGCCGGTTCGTCAGGGGCGCGACCGTCTACGCCGGCGCCGGTCTCGCGCTCAAGGTGCTCTCGCTCCTCGTGGCGCCGATCTATACGCGATTCCTCACCGTCGACGAGTTCGGCGCGACGAACCTCGCGGAGTCGCTGTCGGCCGTGGTGGCTGCCCTCGCGGGCGTCTCCCTGCACCAGGGCCTCGGGCGCCTGTACTTCAAGCACGAGGAAGCGGCCGAGCGAGATCGGTTCGTGTCGAGCGTCCTCTGGGGCGCCACCGGGCTCTGCGTCGCGTCGCTCGGGGCGTGCCTCCTGATCGGGCCCCTGATCCTGCCGGCGATGTCCGGCTGGTACTCCGTGCCGTTCTTCCCACTCGTCGCGATCGCGCTGGCCACCGCGCTCGTGACGCAGCTCGTCTCGGTCTGGCAGCGCCTCTTCCAGGCGGAGGAAGCTCCGCGGCCCTTCGCAGTGAGTCGTATCCTGCAAGGATTGTTGACGACGGCGGCGATCCTCCTCTTCGTGCTGCCCTTCGAGGGCGCGGGGGTCGGTCTCCTCGCGGGGCGCCTCGTGGGGATCGCCGGAGTGCTGGTGGTGATCCTCGTCGCACACGGCTCGCGGATGCGCCCGAGTCCGAGCGCCGATCACGTCCGAGACGCCCTGAGGTTCAGCGCCCCGCTGATCCCGTACCAGCTCACCGCCCTCGTCTTGGAGGTGAGCGATCGGCTCGTGATCGAGGCCACCCTCGGGACGGAGCGGGTCGGGGTCTACGCCCTCGCGGCGATGCTCGGCGGGGTCATGATCTTCGTGAACCGCAGCGTGGTCGCCGCCTGGCAACCGCTCTACTACAAGCGCGTCGAGACGGAGCGCGGCCGACGAGAGATCGGGCGCGACACGGTGCGCATCCTCGGCGTCACCGCCTCCGTGGCCACGGGCGGCGCGCTGATCGCCGAGGACTTCGTGCGGATCGTGTTCGACCCGCGCTACGCCGAGGCCGGTCGCCTCGTCCCTTGGATCCTGGGCGGCTTCCTGCTCTGGGAGATCTCCGCTCTCGCCAACCTCCAGATCCTCGAGCGCGAGCGGACGAGCGTCTCGAGCGTGATCACCGTCGGCTCGGGCGTCCTCAACGTGTCCCTCAACCTCTGGCTCGTGCCCCTCCACGGGATCGGCGCCGCAGCCGTCACGACGCTCGTCGCGTACGGGGTGCAGGCGGTCGTGACGGTCGCCGTCGCGCAACGCTTGCGGGCGATCCCCTACGCGTGGAGCGCCGGCGCGATCGCGCTCGTGCCCTTCACCGCCGCGCTCGTCGTGACCCAGACGGACTGGACGACGACCGCGCTGGGGTACGCGGCGAGGGCGCTGGTGCTCGTCTCGACCGTCGGGCCCCTGTGGTGGTCCGTCCGCGGCGCGCGTACAGCGCGCTGAAGGCGTCAATCTCGCTTGCGCGGATCGATCCAGTACGCATCGCTCGGGAAGAAGCTGCCCGCCACATAGGCGTCGATCCCCAGCCGCGGCAGGATGTCCATCAATCGGGCCTCCGTGGCGGGGTCGATCCGCTTGCGCCACTTCTCGATCAGCCACCGGCTCCGCTCCTCGCTCGGGCGCGAGGCGAGCTGATCGGTCGTCGCTCGCGTCGACATGCCGCGGATCGAGGTCGAGGCGCGGTGGAGCAGCCCGAGCATGCGCGCCGGGTCGGGGAGCGCGAGCCGATCGGCGACGCGGGCGATCACCGGCGAGCCGTCCACGACCAGCTGCTCGTAGCTGGCGACGACCCACTCGGCGCGGCGGAGGCGGAGGAGTGGCCCCGTCTCGAGGCACCAGTGCAGGACCGCGAGCTCGAGCGCGTCGCCGCGCGCGCGGATGGCGCGCGCCGCCGCCTGGTCTTGCGGCGCGAGCCACGCGTCGAGGTACTCGGGCTGGAAGAACGCGTCGAGACGCGGGAGCTCCGTGCGCGAGAGCCCCACCGCGATTGGGTGCCGCAGGAGGACCACGACGCGCCCCCCGATCGCGTCGGCGAGCTCGCCGGCGAGGTGCTCGCCACCGTGGAGGAGCTTGAGCACTGCGCGGGACGTGAATGGCCGCCAGTTCTGCTCCCACGCGTTGGCGTTCATGTGCGCGAGCTCGCCGCGTGCGAGCCCGACGAGGTAGGGCTCGAGAAGCCGACGCGCGTCGGGGCCATAGAGTGCCCGCCAGTCGGACACGCCCAGCGCCTCGCGGATCTCGGGGATCCGCAGGTTCAGGGGCTCGTTGATGCCCTTGAAGCCGGGCTGCGAGCCGATCAGCTCGTACAGCCACGTCGAGCCGCCCCGTGGGGTCGAGTAGATCAGTACGTGCGGTGATCCGTCCGGGCGGTGGAGGTTGATCGCCGCGCGGACCTGCTGTCCGACCGCACGCCGAGCGCGGCGCCACCGACTGAGCTCAGGCGTGGGGGCTGTGGTCATCGGTCGGTCCTCGCCATGTGTCGAAGAAGCGGCGCTCCACCGCGGCGGAGAAGCGCGCGCGAGGCGTGGTGCCAGGGCCCCCTCCGTCGGGAAGGGGTACGCCGAAGCCACGCTTTCGGAGGCGGCTCACGCCGCGTACGCGTCGCGCCACGAGCTCGCGCAGGACGTGCTTGTGCACTCCGCCATGCACCTTGAACGACGTGTCGAGCGACTGGGCGAGGCGGACGAGCCGGTGATCCAGCAGCGGCGCGCGGGCCTCGAGTCCGTATGCCATCGTCGCGCGGTCGACCTTCACCAGCACGCCGTCCCGCAGGTAGGTGACGAGGTCGAGCGCAGAGAGCAACGCGCGCGTCCCGCGGCGGGCGGCGGCTGCCCAGTCGTAGTCCGGATACCAAGCGCGCGCGTGCTCGACGAGGCTCCCCACGAGCCGCGTCCTGTCGCGCGGCTCGAGGAAGCGCTTGGGCTGCGCGCTCTGGAAGGTGTCGTAGACCTCTTCGGGCCCTTGCGCCTCGACGAGGTCGCGCAGCACCGAGATCTTCACGTCGGCGTTGTCGGCGCGGAGCCGCGCAGCACGTGCCGCGCCGCGGACCGCGTGCTCGATCCACGGCCCGTCGAGGAAGCGCCGCGCGACGCGATCCCAACCCGGCAGCCACGACACGAGGCGGCGCCCATCGAACAACCGCTCGGGGTAGCTCACCCACGGATAGCCCATGAAGAGCTCGTCGCCCCCGTCCCCGGTGAGCACGACCGTCACGTGGGCGCGGGCCGCCTCCGAGATCGCGAGGGTCGGGATCAACGATGGATCGGAGAAGGGCTCGTCGAAGCATGCCGCGGCGCGTGCGATCTGCCGGTCGTAGTCCTCTGGGCCGATGGCGAGGACCGTGATCTCGATCCCGAGCTGGGCGGCCGTCGCGCGCGCGACAGCGGACTCGTCCCACCCGGGATCGGTCGGCTGCACGGTGAACGCCCGCAGGTCGTGTTCCCCCAGGCGCGCGATCGCGCTCGCGACGAGCGTCGAGTCGATGCCACCGGAGAGGAAGACCCCGACCGGCACGTCGGCGCGAACGCGCAGTCGGGTTGCGTCGTCGACGACCGCGCCGACCGCGTCGAGCGCGTCCTCGAACGACCCGCGGAAGCGCTCGGCGAAGCCACCGAGCGGATCCCAGTAGAGCGTCTCGGTGCGCCTCGCGGGATCGCGCACGGGCACCGAGAGGTGAGTCGCCGCCGGGAGCTTGCGGCACTCGCAATAGATCGTGCGCCGCGCGGGCAGGTAGCCGAGCCAGCGGAACCACGCGAGCGACTCCTCGTCGATCGCGAGCGGCAGCCCGAGCGCCGCGAAGCCCTTGAGCTCGCTCGCGAACGCGAGGACGTCGCCCGACTCGTAGAGGTAGAGCGGCTTCTTGCCGAGCCGATCGCGGGCGAGCAGCAGCTCGCCGCGCCCGCGGTCGAAGCACGCGAGCGCCCACATCCCGTTGCAGCGCTCGAGGAAGCGTCCGCCCTCCGAGCGAAGGCCCTCGAGGAGGACCTCGGTGTC
>JAYRVK010000334.1:0-10738 GCA_041918555.1 Sandaracinaceae bacterium | reverse complement strand
CTCGACCCAGAACACGACGCTGCGCGCGTACTTCCCCTCGCGCTCGGGGTAGCGCACGACGATCGCGGGCAGCCCGTTGAGCTCGCGCTCCTCGGCCCACCTCGGGAACGGCGACTGCGCGCGGATCTCCTTGTACGTTCGCAAGATATCTTGCGCACCGCGGAGCACGCGGACCGCCGCCACGACCTCGCCGCCCGCGTCGTGGAGGCTCGTCGCGTCGGCGGAGAGGAGCTTGGCCACGCCGTCGAGATCGCCGAGCCCCATGCGCAGCACCAGCTCGCGGAGCAGGCGCGCGGTGCGCTCGCGCAGCTCCGGCGTGAGGGGCTGGCGCGCCGCGTCGTAGGCGGCGAGGCGCTCGCGCGCGCGGTGGAGGATCACCCGCACGTTGCCCGGCGTCGTCGCGAGCGCCTCGGCGGTCTCGGGTCCCGTCAGCCCCATCACGTCGCACAGGACGAGCACCGCGCGCTGCTTGGGCGGCAGGGCCTCGAGCGCCACGAGGAACGCGCTCGTCGCGCTCTCGACGAGGTCGTAGCGCGCCTCGGGCCCGGGCTCGATCGAGGCGACCACGCGCTCGGTGTCGATCGGCTCGGGGAGCCACGGGCCGAAGTAGCGCTCGCGCCGCCGGCGCCGCAGCGCGTCGATCGAGAGGTTCGTCGCCACGCGCAGGAGCCACGGCCGCAGCGTGCGCTCGGTGTCGGGCGGCGGCTGCTCGAGCGCCTTGCGGAAGGTCTCCTGGACGAGGTCCTCCGCGTCGGCGGCGCTCCCCGTCATCCGGTAGCAGAGGCCGAAGAGGGCACGGCGGTGCGTCTCCATCGCGGCGGCGTTCATCGTGGCACCCGACTTCATGGAAGGTGCCACGAACGGGGCGCTCGGATCGTTACGCGTAACGCTCTCGCCGCCTCGTGCGTGGATCTGTCGGAAGGAGAGGACGAACATGACCCACATCGTCATCGGAGGCGGCGCCACGGGGCTCATCGCGGCGATCGAGCTCGCGCGGAGCGGGCTCGCGGTCACCGTGCTCGAGGCGAGCGCCTCGATCGGCGGGCGCGCCCAGAGCCACGTCGCGGAGGGCTTCACCACGAACCTCGGCGCGCACGCGCTCTACCCGGGCGCGGAGCGCCAGCTCGCCGAGCTCGGCGTGACCGTCCGCGGCGGCATCCCGAAGAGGGGCCTCACCATGCAGGTCGGCGATCGCGTGGCGCCGCTGCCGACCGACCCGCTCAGCCTGATCGGCAACGGCGGCCTCGCCTGGCAAGACAAGTGGCGCGTCGGCACGCTCCTCGGCCGCGTCGGCTGGCTCGACGCCGATCCCCTCGACGGCGTCTCGGTCAGCGAGTGGCTCGACGCGCTCGACCTGCGGGGCGCCGCGCGCGGGCTGCTGCTCGCGGTCGTGCGCGTCTCGACCTACGTGAACGCGCCCGAGCGCATGCGCGCGGGCGCCGCGCTCCGCCAGATCCGCGCCGCGCTCGACGGTGTGCGCTACCTCGACGGCGGCTGGCAGACCATCGTCGAGGGCCTCGCGGCCCGCGCGCGCGAGCTCGGCGTCGAGCTGCGCACGCGCGGGAAGGTCGACGCGCTCGAGCTCGAGGGCGCCCGCGCGGTCGCGGTGCGCCTGCGCGACGGCGAGCGCCTGCCGTGCGACGGCGTCGTCCTCACGCTCTCGCCGAAGTCCTGCGTCCGCCTCCTCGGCCAGAGCGGCCGCCCCTCGCTCGCGGCGTTCGCGGCCGGCGCCACCGCGGTGCGCGCGGCATCGCTCGACGTCTCGCTGCGCCAGCTCCCCCGCCGGCACCCCTCGCTCATCCTCGGCACGGACGAGCCCACGTACGTCTCTCTGCACTCGAACACCGCGGCGCTCGCGCCCGAGGGCGGCGGCCTGATCCACGCGATGCGCTACCTGGCGCCGGACGAGCGCGTCGTCCCCGAGACGCGCGCGGGCCTCGAGGCGATCCTCGATCTCTCGCAGCCCGGCTGGCGTGAGGCGCTCGTCGAGGCTCGCTGGAGCCCCGCGCTGACGGTGATGCACGCGATCCCCGTGGCCGCGGCGGGCGGGCTCGCGGGGCGGCCGCGGGTCGGCGACGCCGGCCCCGCGAACGTCGCGCTCGCGGGCGACTGGGTCGGGCCCGAGGGGATGCTCTTCGACGCCTGCATCACCTCCGCGCGGGCGGCGGCCGCGCACCTCGCGAGCCGAGCGGCACGCGCCGCGGCGTGACTCACAGCGCGGATTGATTCCGGGCCCCGGGATCGGCATCGTGACGGCATGCTTCGCGCATCGTGGGTCGTGCTGGCTTCGCTCGCGGCCGGATGCGCGCTCGGCGGAGAGCCGACGCCGCGCGAGAGGGACGGCGGCAGCCCGACGGACGCGGCGGCCCGCGATGGCGCGATCCCCGACGCGGGCCCCGCCCGCACGGACGCGGGCCCGCGCGACGGGGGCTGCGCCGATGGAGACACCGAGCAGTGCACGACGTCTTGCGGGACGGTCGGCACCGCGACGTGCGCGGGCGGCGCGCTCGGCCCGTGCGAGGTGCCCGACGAGCTCTGCAACGCGGCCGACGACGACTGCGACGGGATGACCGACGAGGACGTCGCCGATCGCGCGTGCAGCACGGAGTGCGGGGGCGGCTTCAGCCGCTGCGTGGACGGCTCGTTCACCGGCTGCTCCGGCGCGACCCCGCGGCCCGAGCTGTGCGACGGGACGGACGAGGACTGCGACGGGCTCGTCGACGAGGAGCTGAGCCGCGCGTGCACGACGGCGTGTGGCGCCGGCACGGAGTCCTGTACGGCCGGGGTCTGGGGCACCTGCTCGGCGCCGACGCCGCGCGCCGAGGAGTGCAACGCGCGCGACGACGACTGCGACGGAGCGCCCGACGACGGGCTCAGCCGCGCGTGCACGACCGCGTGCGGCATGGGCACCGAGACGTGCGCGGCCGGGACGTGGGCCGGCTGCACCGCGCCGGCGCCGCGCGCCGAGACGTGCAACGGGATGGACGAGGACTGCGACGGCACGCCCGACGACGGCCTCACGCGGGCCTGCTCCACCGCGTGCGGGGGCGGCACCGAGTACTGCTCGAGCGGGAGCTGGATCGGCTGCACCGCGCCGCCGCCGGGCACCGAGATCTGCAACGGGGCCGACGACGACTGCGACACCCGCGTCGACGAGGGCTTCCAGGCCACGATCTTCGATCCGGTCCCGATGAGCCAGCTCACCGCGCAGCAGCCGCCGTGCGACGGGCCAGGCGCCAACCTCGACGTGTGCATGAGCGCGGCGCGCCGCTGGTGCCACGCGCACGCGAGCGGCTGCTACGTCCGCGGCGGCGCGGGGCACCTCCAGGCCACGGCCGCGAGCGCCCGCGTCGTGTGCTTCGCGGGCCGCGGCGACGAGCACGACGCGACGTTCGCCGCGGTGTCGAGCGCGAGCGGCATCTCGGTCACGACCGACAACGTGTACCTGCGCGTCGCGCAGTCCGCGGTGAACCGCTACTGCCGGACGCGCGGCGCGGGCGCGGGGGTCGGCCCGACCGAGCACGGCGGCGGGCGGGTGACGGTCACCTGCCTACCCTCGGACGTCGCCGACACGGTGAGCATCCCGACGAGCGACCTGACCGCGTGGGGCTGCAACCCGCTGTCGAACCCTGACAACCTCACTTGCTCTAGCGCGGCGGACAACGTCTGCCGCGCGCGCGGTCACCGCTCCGGCTACGGCCCCGTCGAGTGGAACGCCACCGACAGCGCGGTGGTGTGCTTCGTCGAGCCGTGAGCGCTACACGCGCTCCACGATCGTCGCGATCCCCATCCCGCCGCCGATGCACAGCGTGATCAGCGCGGTCGCGAGGCCGCGCCGCTCGAGCTCGTCGAGGGCCGTCGCGAGGAGCATCGCGCCGGTCGCCCCGAGCGGGTGCCCGAGCGCGATCGCGCCGCCGTTGACGTTGACCTTGGCGGGATCGATGCCGAGATCGCGGATCGTCTTGAGCGGGACGACCGCGAACGCCTCGTTGATCTCCCAGAGATCGATGTCGCTCGCCTTCATGCCGGCCTTCGCGAGCGCCCTCTCGGACGCGGGCGTCGGCGCGGTCAGCATGATCACGGGCTCGGCGCCCGCGGTCGCGGTCGCGCGGATCTTCGCGCGCGCCTTCAACCCCGTCTTGTCGAGTCCGTCCTCGTTCGCGAGGAGCACCGCGCACGCGCCGTCCACGATCCCGCTCGAGGCGCCCGCGGTGTGCCGGTGCTCGATCGTCGAGACCTCCGGGTAGCGCAGGAGCGCGAGCTGGTCGATCGTCTCGCCCCTGGGGCCCATCGCCAGCTTGCCGAGCTTCTCGAACGCGGCGGGGAGCTGCGCGAGGCCCTCGAGCGTGGTGTCCGGCCGCGCGTGCTCGTCGCGCTCGAGCGCGATCGCGCCGGTCGCCGGATCCCTCACCGCGAAGAGGCTCTTCGCGAAGCGCGACTCCTCGATCGCGACGGCGGCCTTCTGCTGGCTCTCGAACGCGAAGCGATCGAGCTCCGCGCGCGTGAAGCCGTACTTCGTCGCGATCAGATCCGCGCTGATGCCCTGCGGCACCTGGATCAGCTTCTTGCGCAGCTCGAGGTTGTTCCCGTCGATGCCCGCCTCGTCCGCGCCCATCGGGACGCGCGACATGCTCTCGACGCCGCCGCCGATGGCGACGCTCTGCTGCCCGCTCATCACGCCGAGCGCGGCGAAGTTCACGCCCTGCAGGCCCGAGCCGCAGAAGCGGTTGAGCGACACGCCGGTCACCTCGTCGGGCCAGCCCGCCGCGAGGATCGAGTTGCGCGCGATGCAGGCCCCCTGCTCCTTGGCCTGGACCACGGTGCCGAGGACCACGTCCTCGACGTGCGCCGGCTCGAGGCCGGACTTCTTCGCGAGGTGCTGGAGCGTCTGCGCCATCAGCTCCTGCGGGTGGATCTCGCTCAGCGCGCCGCCCGGCTTGTCACCCTGGGCCCGCTTGCCGCGACCGCGCGGCGTGCGCGCCGCGTCGACGATGAATGCCTCCGCCATGTCTCGCTCCCTTCACCAGCCCATGATCTTCGCGATCATGTACTTCATCACCTCGGACGTGCCCCCGCCGATCCGGAACAGCCGCGTGTCGCGCCACGCGCGCGCGACCCACAGCTCCTCGAGGTAGCCCATGCCGCCGTGGAACTGGAGGCAGGTGTCCATGATCTCGCTCGTGACGTCGCCCACGAAGAGCTTGGTCATCGCGATCTTCTTCACGGTCTCGAACGAGATCTCGCCGCGCTTCACGTAGCGGTCCTCGTTGAAGTCGGCGACCGCGTCGTACGCGAGCGCGTGCGCGGCCTGCGCCTTCGTGTAGAGGTCGGCGAACGTGTGCTTCCAGACCTCGCGGGCGATCAGCGGCTTGCCGAACGCCTGCCGCTCGCGGCCGTACGCGACGGAGCGATCGAGCGCGCGCCGCGCCCCGGAGAGCGCGCTCGTCGAGCCGATCAGGCGCTCGGACTGGAAGTTCTGCATCAGGTAGTAGAAGCCGCGGTTCTCCTCGCCGAGGAGGTAGCGCTTCGGGATCCGGCAGCCGTCGAAGAAGAGCTCGGCGGTGTCGGACGCGTGGTTGCCGATCTTCTCGAGCTTCTTGCTGACCGCGAAGCCCTTCACGTCCGTCGGGAACAGGACGATCGAGATCCCGCCGTAGCCCGCCTCGGGCTTGGTCTTCACGAGCAGCGTGACGAAGTCCGCGCGCGTCCCGTTCGTGATGTACGTCTTGCTCCCGTCGATCACGTACTCGTCGCCGACGAGGCGGGCGGTCGTGCGGATCCCCGCGACGTCCGAGCCCGCGCCGGGCTCGCTCACGCCGAGCGCCGCGACCTTGTCGCCCGCGAGCGCGGGGCGCAAGAACTCTTCCTTCTGCTCGCGCGTGCCGAGCTCGTTGATGCACGGCGTCGCCATGTCGCTCTGGACGAGGAGCGCCATCGTCACGCCCGCCGCCTCGCAGCGGACGAGCTCCTCGCTCTTGACCACGCTGAACCAGTAGTCTCCGCCGCCGCCGCCGACGTCCTCGGGGTAGTGCGCGCCGGTGATCCCGAGCTCGCCGGCCTTCTTGAAGACCCAGTTGGGGAAGGTGCGGTCGTGCTCCCACGCCTCGACGTGGGGCTTGAGCTCGTTCTCGGCGAAGGCGCGGACCTGCTTGCGGAAGAGGTCGTGCTCCTCGGTGTAGGGCGTGGGCATCGTGGCGATCCTCCCGGGACGGGGTGGCTGAATCGCCATTCATGTATAGAGCCGCGGGGCCGAACGCAAGCCCCAATGCGTCAACGAGCCTCCCCCGCGGGTCGGGCCTGCAAGACGAATTTCTCGATCCAGTTCGGCGATCCCGGCGCGTCGACCACGACGGTGACCTCCCACCTGAGGTCGTTGGAGGCCGTGGAGAAGCTATAGGGCACCGACCCCGGCGCCGGGAGTGCCAGGCTCGATCGGAAGTGCTTGGGATCGATCGCCTCGAGGACGGCCTCGCTCGCGTAGCGGCGGTGCGTGTGGGTCTTCTTGCTCGATCCGCTGCCGCGCACCACCTCCTCGCGGACCTCGAGGGCGGCGGTCGCGCGGCACGACGGCACCGCGCGGCCGAGCTCCACGTCGCACACGAGCTGGTCTGCGCGCTGTGCGTCGCGGTACGAGCCTGCCGTGGCCTGCGAGAGGCGGACGCGGACCTCGCCCAGCTTCCGCTCCGCGAGGTAGCGCGCGATCGAGATCGCGAAGCCGGCCAGGCCGAAGAAGAACGCGATCGCCGGGACGATCATGGCGTCCTCAAAGACTCGGCTCGCCGCCACGCCGCCAAGACCGCCCCCGATCAACAGCACCACGCTGCAGCCCATGCACCCCACGCCCCACGCGGGCGCCTTCTCGATCGGCTCGATGACGAGGCCGCTCGGGGGTGGCTCGTGCACCACCTCGATGGGGATCTCGGCGGCGGGGTCGATCGCCCACGGGATGTCGGCCGCGGCGTGAACGCGGAAGTCGACGTTGAGCACCTCGCCCGCGAACGGCAGCGGCGCGCTCGGCGCGGGCAGAGAGAACGGATAGGCCTGTCCGTCTCCGATCGACCACGCGCCGCGGAAGAGCACGATCGAGGTGGTGTCGGCCGTGGCGCGGTTGCCCTGGCCGTGCGTGAACCACCCGACGGCGACGGTCAGGCCGTCGCACTGGACCTCCGCGCCGACGTCCACGACGACGCGGCCGCGGATCTCGCTCCCCGCGCGGAAGCGCGCGCTCGGCTCGTCGAGCTCGATCCGCAGCTCACAGAGCGCCACGGACCCGATCCCTCTCGCGCTGGAAGTAGACGTAGAGCGCATCGCCGAGGGCGCGCAGATCCGTGCCGTGCTCGCGCGAGAGGCGCGCGAGGAGCTCGAGCGGAACCGACGGAAGCGGGCCCGGACGGAGCCGCGCCCACTCGAGGCGGCGCTCGACGAACGCGCCGAGCTGCTCCGGCCCGAGCGCCTCGACGCGGTGCGTGAGCACCTCCACGCCCGCTGCGCGGAGCTCGCCCCCGAGCGAGTCGTGCGTGGCCAGCACGAACGACGCTTCGCGCGCGAAGAGCCGCGCGCGCTCGAGCGGCGCGAGGCGCTGTGCTTCGTCGACGAACACGACGTCGGCGCGAGGGACGCGCGGCCGCGCGCCGACCTCCACGTAGGTCACGGGGCGCCCCCGGAACCGATCGCGCAGCGCGAGGAGGTGCGAGGACTTCCCGCGTCCCTCGGCGCCGAGCAGCTCGACCGCGAAGCCCGGCCGGCCGAGTCGCAGCGCGCAAGCCTCGATGTCGAGCGTCGGGACGGTCAGCGCGCCGCGCCGCTCCGGGGGCACCTCGCCGAACGGGTTCCAGCGCAGGTTGAGCGGCGCGAACGAGGTCACCGATCACTCGCGATCGGCCCGGATCCCGTACTTCTTCATGAGCTTTCGGAAGTACTTGCGGTCGATGTCGGCTTCCTTGGCCGCGTGGCTGATGTTGCCGCCGTTCTTCTCGAGGAGCTTCGCGACGTAGTCCGCCTCGAACGAGGAGATCCACGCCTCCTTCGCGTCCTTGAAGGGGCCCGCGAGCTCGACGTGGCCGCCGCCGTCGGGGAGCACGACGTTGGGGTTCGTCTCCTCCGAGAGCCCGCCGCCCTCGCCGCGGCGAGGGTAGGCGATGTGGTCCGGGAGATCCTCGGGCTCGACGATCTCGCCCTCCGCGAAGCTCACCGCGCGCTCGACGACGTTGTGGAGCTCGCGCACGTTGCCGGGCCACTCGTACTCGCCGAGCCGCTCGACGACCTCGTCGGCGAAGTCGGTGACCTTCTTCCCGCCGAGGCGATCGCGGTTGAAGCGGCCGTGCGAGAGGAAGTGCCGTGCGAGGAGCAAGATGTCTTCCCTTCGTTCACGCAGCGGCGGGAGGTGCAGCCGCACCACGGTCAGCCGGTAGAAGAGATCCTCGCGGAAGCGGCCCGCGCGCACCTCGGCCTCGAGGTCGCGGTTGGTCGCGGCGACGATCCGTACGTCGGCCTTGAGCGGCTTGCCGCCGCCGACGCGCTTGACCTCGCGCTGCTCGAGCACGCGCAGGAGCTTGGGCTGCAGATCGAGCTGGAGCTCGCCGAGCTCGTCGAGGAACACGGTGCCGCCGTGGGCGAGCTCGAACACGCCCTGCCGCGTGCCGACCGCCCCGGTGAACGAGCCCTTCTCGTGCCCGAAGAGCTCGCTCTCGATGAGGTTCTCGGGGACCGCGCCGCAGTCGAAGACCATGAACGGCCCGTCGCGCCGCCGGGACTGCTGGTGGATCGTCCGCGCGACGACCTCCTTGCCGGTGCCCGTCTCGCCCTCGATGACGACGGTGGTGTCCGTCGGCGCGATCTTCTCGAGGATCGTGTAGATCTCGCGCATCGAGCGGTCGCGCCCGATGATGTCGCCGTAGCGCTCGCGATCGCTCGGGACGATGCGGAGCTTCTCGTCGACCGGCTGGAACTTGATGTCGGTCTTGCCGAGCGTGATCGTGCAGTTCGCGTGGAGGTAGGCCTCGCGCACGCGGACGCGGTTGATGAACGTGCCGTTCGTCGAGCCGTTGTCGACGAGCACGTACTGGTCGCCCTCGCGCACGATGCGGCAGTGGTTGCGGCTGACCGTCTCGTCGTCGACGACGAGGTCGTTGTCCTCCATCGCGCCGAGGGTGACGACGTCGCGCTCGAACGTGTACTCCTTGACCTCGTCGCCACGCAGCAACGCGAGCTGACAGCGGCGCAGCGTGAGGGTCGTCGGCCGACCATCGATGTACGTGATCTTCGTCGCGGGGCCGGGCCCGAGCCCTTCCTGCACGTCCATTCGCGACGACGGTAGACGGAGCGCGCGGTGGGGTCAATGGTCCCCATGCGCTCCGCACCCAGAGATCACAAGCCTTCGAGGGCCTCGTCGCGCTCCGGCTGGACCTCCTCGAGCGACGCGGGCGGCGGCGCGCCGGGGGGCGCGCTCTCCTGGTCCTCGCGCTCCGGCTCGTCGAGGCGGATGCGCCGGAGCAGGTCGTAGTCGACGTCCTCGAGGTGCGCGTCGCGGCGCAGGCGCGCGACGAAGTCCTCGATCCCGCCCTGCCGGTTCTGACGCCAGAGGCGCAGGCGGATGGTCGGCGCGGCCTGCTCGACGGTGCGGTGCTCGGCGGGGCGGCGGCCGGTCAGGCGCACGATGCTCCACTCGTCGCCGACCTGCACCGGCTCGGCCGCGGTCGCTCCGATCTCCTCGAGCGCGAACGCCGCGCGCGCGAGGCCCTCGTCGATCCGCGGGTCGCGCGAGTTGCGGGGCCGGCCCTCCTCGTCGAAGTAGCGGAGGTCGCCGCCGCGCAGGCGCGTCTCGGGATCGGTCGAGTGGTTGCGGGCGAGCTCGCGGAACGCGCGGGTGTCCGCGGCGCGCGCCTCACCGAGCAGGCGGTCGGCCTCCTCGCGCGTCGCGACGCGGACGTGCGCGGCGCGTCGGAGCTCGGGCGAGCTGAACTCGTCGGGGTGCGCGTCGTAGTAGGCCTGCACGTCGGCCTGCGGGACCGAGTCCACGGTGATGCGCTCGTCGAAGTCGCGGCGGATGAGCTGCTGCACCGCGTTTTGCTTGGTGGTGCGCTCGACCTCGGGATCCTCGCCGAGCCCGTCGCGCTCGGCCGCGCGCGCGAGCAGCTCGAAGCGGATCATGCCGTCGACGAACTCGCGGAGCTGCACGGGGTCGCGGTAGCGCATGCGCACGAACGGGGACTGCTCGTTGATCGCGTCCTCGACGTCGCCGACGGTGATGCGCACCTCGCCCACGCGCGCCACTTGCCGCGCGCGCCGCGCGACGTCCTCGGGCGAGCGCTCGACGGGCGCGGCCGAGGGGCCCTGGCCCGGCGAGGTGGGATCGCGACGAGGAGGGGTCCCTTCCTGCGCGAGCGCGAGGCCGGAGGCGAGGAGCGGGGTGAGGCCGAGCGCGAGGAGGCGGCGCATGGGGGCGAGTCTAGACGGGGGGCACGGAATGGCAATGGGCACGGGCGGGAGCGGGAGCGGGAGCGGGAGCGGGAGCGGGAGCACGAGTGAGCGCACGAGCGTGCGGGGCCGCTCAGCGCCGTGATTCCGCCCCGGAGGTCGTGGCGGCGCGCAGCGCCGCCCGACCGACCCGGCGCGCCTCGCGCCGGCCGCGCGCAGCGCGGGGGTCGAGAGCGAAGCGAGCGGCCCTTGCCCTGGGGAGGCGCGGGCCGGCGGGGCGCGCCCGGGGGGCGGCGGGCGCCCCCCCCGTGAGAACCCCCGG
>JAYRVK010000333.1:0-8544 GCA_041918555.1 Sandaracinaceae bacterium | reverse complement strand
GCCGCGATCGAGGCGCCCCCGCACACCGGCAGCGCGCCCTCCCTCGTCTTCGCGGCGCGCACCCTCGCCCTCGCGGGCCGGCACGCCGAGGCCGCCGCGCGCTACCGACGCGTGACGCAGAGCTGCGAGCAGCTCCTCTTCCCGTTCCTCACCACGCGCGCCCGGCTCGCGCTCGGCGACGAGCTCGAGGCCGCCGGCGACCACGACCGCGCCTGCGCCGCGTGGCGGGAGGTGGTCGCGCGCTGGGGCGAGGCGTCGCCCGAGTGCGCGACGGTGCGCGCGGCGAGCGCGCGGCTCACGGCGTGCGAGCCTCCCGCGACCGCGCCTCCGCGGTGAGCGGCTCAGTCTCCGTCCCCGGGGCGGTCTTCGATCCCGAGGTGGTCCTCGATCACCCACTCGATGTAGCGGGCCTGCTCCTCGCTCTCGAGCCCGGTGAGGAGCGCGACGTCGGTGTGATCGTCGGTCTCGGCGTGCACGGCCCACGCGGTGCGCGACCCGCCCTTGCTGTTGTACGTGACCTTCTGGCGCACGGTCAGCTGCCGGAGGCTCGCGACGGGGAGGTCGCGGTTGCCCGGCCAGGGGAGCGGCCCGTGCCGGACGCTCAGGGTGCCGTCGGCGACGCGCACCTTCGTGGTGTTCAGGAAGCCGGTCAGCGTCTGGTAGGTCAGGAACGCGCCCGCCGCGATGTGCGCGATCGGGAACACGTAGTGGAGCCACGGCGCGTCGCCCGAGCCCGTGAGGCCCACGTACCAGAACACGAGGAAGCCGTCCCACGCGATGCAGAAGAACAAGAGGAAGAAGTGTTGCGCTCGGAGCCAGCGCCGCCGCACGAGCAGCTCGCCCGGATCGGGGCGCGCGCCCGCGGCCTCGCGGTAGCTCTCGCCGGGCGCCGGGGGGAGCGGCGGCTCGCCGCGCTCGATCGCGATGCCCCGCGGGAGCTCCGGGCGGCGCCGGGGCGGGGGCGCGTGGCGGCCGACCTGGCCCGCGACCGAGAAGACCTGATCGCACGGCACGCACCGCCCGACGAGGTGGTCCAGGTTGACGTCGGCGGCGGCCAGCGGGGTCCGGCACGCGGGGCACGTGATCCTCATCGGCGCCGACAACGTAGCATGCGCCGTAGGTCCACCTGCATCTCGGCCGCGTTCTCCATCGACACCGCCACCACGCGGTGGTGCTCGAGGTGTCCCTTCCAGGTCGCGTACCAGTCGTAGTTCTGATCGAGCGGCGCGAAGGTGCGCTCCACGAACCCCATGCGGACCGAGAGCCACTGCCGCGGGACGTGGTCGGTGTAGTAGATGAGCAGGCGCGGATCCGAGAGCGGCGCCTCGTCCGGAGTCGGGCCCGTGCACTCGAAGCGCTCGTCCGCGAACGCCGTGTCCGCGAGCGCCGCGTGGAGGCGGCGGCTCGTGTAGAGGTCGTGCGGGGTCTCGGCCACGTACGCGCGCACGTCCTCGAGGATCGTGTCGCGCGTGGTGTCGCGCACCGAGCGCTGCGCGTGGAGCAGGTAGCCGGCGTTCAGCAGCATCGCGGCGCCGACCGCGGCGAGGAGCCCGAGCGCGACGCGGCGATCGGGCCATCGCAGCCGGATCGCGCCGAGCCCGGCGCCGAACGCGACGCAGACGTAGGGGAAGAGCTGGAGGAAGTTGCGCTGCTGGAGGAGCGGCAGCGTCGACATCGTGACGACCACCGCGACGGGGTAGATCACCGCGAGGAGGCTGAACCGCTTGCGCCGGCGCGCGAGCCGGACGAAGCCGACGAGCGCGATCAGCGAGAGCGCCGCCGCGATCGGGACGAACGGGGAGGGCGCGACGAGGAACGTCCAGATCTGGATCCGGTAGAAGTGCTCGTGCGGCGGCTCCACGTAGAACGGGTAGCCGGGCATCACCGACCGGTAGCCGTCCGCGGTGTTGAACCCCTGGTGGAGCACGCGGATCGGATCGGAGAACGTCTCGGGGGCGAAGAACGCGACCGCGCCGCCGAGCGCGGCGAGCATCGCGAGGACGAGGAGCACGCGATCGCGGGCGCGCCGCGCCGTCGGGACGAGGATCGCGAGGATCGCGGACGGCACGATCAGGAAGACGCCCGTCATCTTGCAGCCGATGACGAGGCCGGTCGCGAGGCCGACCCCCATCGTCGCGAGCAGCGTGCGGTTCCGCGTCGTGGTGGTGAGCGCGATCGCCGTCGAGTAGACGTGCAGTGCGACGAGCATCATCTGCGGCGCGTCGACCTCGGTGCACCGCGCGCGGACCGCGATCTCCCACGAGAGGCCCATGAGCGCGGCCCCGCCCGCGGCCTCGAGGTAGCGGCTCGGGAACAGCCGCAGGAGCGTGAGGAACACCCAGAGGATCGCGAGCGAGGTGAGCCCGAGGAACACCGCGCGCACCTCGAGCTTGAACTGCTCGGTGCCGAGCAGGCGGTACATGTCCGTCTGCCACACGTGGATCGCGCGGTAGCGCGCCGGCTCGAAGGGGAGCGCCGGCATCTGCTTGATCTCGGCGAGCGCCGAGGGGAGATCGTCGAGCCCGTGCGCGCCGACGACCGCGAGCGCGCACGAGAGGTAGAAGCCGTTGTAGATGTGGCGCGGCTGGACGACCTCCACCTCGCGCACCGACGCGCGCGTCGCCTCGATCAGCGCCCACTCGTCCCAGTTGTAGCCGTGGTCGAGGCTCGCGGTGCCGACGAAGAGCGCCATCACCGCGCCGACGATCACGAAGCTCGCGTGGCGGTGCCGGCGCAGCGTGGCGGTGTCGCGCGGCCTCACGGCAGGACCTCGACCTCGGCGAGCCCTGCGCCCTGGCCGTAGAAGCTCTCGATGTCGATCCGGATGCGATCGACGCCGCGCGCCGCGAGCGGGATCGTCTCGCGGTCGAGCGCGTGGAGGTGCCGCAGCTCGTGCTCGACGTGCGCGACCTCGCGATCGCCCGCGTAGGCGCGCACGTGGACGAGGCGCGCCGCGAAGTCGAAGCGGCGGCGGTCGTAGCGGTTCTGATCGTCGGCGTGCACGTCGTGCGCGTTCATCACGCGCAGCGCCTCGACGTCGCGCGGCGCGCGAAGCGCGAGCTCGATCCACCCCGTCTCGCCCGCGGGGAGGTGCCAGTAGCTCATCTCGTCGCGATCCGCGGCGTTCTCCGGCGGCCACGTCTCGACGACGTCTCCCGTGCGGTACCCCGACGCGCTCACCGTGAACGGCGTGGGGTCGAAGCGCAGCTCGTAGACGAGGAACGCGGCCGCGAGCGCCCCTACGCCGAGGGCGACCGCCGCGCGCACGCGCCGCGCGCGCTCGAGCCACGCGGGGTCGTGCGTGCGATCCTCGAGCGCGCGCACGAGGTGGCGCGCGCACGCGAGCATCTCCTCGTAGAGCTGGCCGTGGTGGTCCGCGAGGTCCTCGTCGGTGCGCGGCATCATGAGGCGCGACGCGTCGTCGGCGCGCTCGATCCGATCCGCCCACCGGTCGCCGACGAGCGGCGCGAGCGCCTCGCCGAGCTCCGCGCCGCGAAGCCCCGCGCGGCGCGCGGCGTCGAGCGCGTGGCCCAGCGCGCTCGCCGCGTAGCGGTACGCCTGCGCGCGCGCCCCCGTCGCGAGGAGCGAGGCGGCCTGCGAGGCGTCGCGCGTGCTCGCGTCCAGGGCGTCCGCCGCGGCCCGCCGTCGCTCCTCGCCGAGCGCGGCGGCGGCCCGGCTCGCGTCGCGGAGGAGGAAGAACTCGAGCGCCCGCATCGTCCGGCGCGAGCAGAGCACGGGGACCCGAGCTGGACAAGGCGCCCCCTCGCTCCGCGCCCCATGGCGTACCTTCGCCTCGTGGACCCGCGCATCCTCGGCCATGCTCGGCGCCGCCTGACCGGCGTCGCGAAGTGGGTGTCGCGCGCGGCCGCCGGCCTGGCGATCGCCGGCGCGCTCGGGTTCGCCGCCCTCGCCGCGCTGTTCCCCGAGGGCGCGCCGATGCCCGATCTCGTGCTGATCCATGGGCTCGGCTCGATGGCCGCGCTCGCGTTCTCGCCGCTCCTCGGGGTCGCGGGACGGCTGCTCCGCTTCGGCGGCCTGCGCCGCGAGGGGCGGCTCGTCGTCGACGCGCGCGGGCTCGTGCTGGTCTCGGCCGAAGGGAAGGAGCGCGTGCTCGCGTCGCGGATCGAGTCCGGCGTGATCGTGCCGACGGATGGGCGCTTCGACGTGCAGCTCCGCGCGGCCTCGGGCAACGCGGTCTCGGTGCTCGTCGACGACGAGGCGAGCGCCGAGGCGCTGCTCGCGCTCGTCGGCGTCGAGGAGCGGCGCACCAAGGTCCGCTGGGCGAAGCTCGGCGCGCGCCTCGGCGCGGGCGCGCTCGGCGCGTTCGCGGGGCTCGTCGCCGGGACCACGATCTTGGTCAACGCCCCCGCGGCGCTCACCGTGCTCGGCGCGATGGCGTTCGCGACGCTGCCGTTCCTCCTGCCCGGCCCGTTCTCGACGATCCTGGCCTGGCGCGAGCTCGAGGTCGGCGCGGACGCGATCGCGTGGCGGTACTGGCTGCGGCGCAAGGTCCTGCCCCTCTCGGAGGTGCAGGGCGCGAGGGTGCAGGGCGGCCAGCTCGTCGTCCGGCTCTCCGACGGGACGGATCGCCGCTTCGAGATCCCGATCGCGGGCCTCGCGGACGGCCTCGCCCGCCGCATCGAGGCCGCGCTCGCGGCGATGGGCGGCGCGCGCGCGAAGGCGCCGCTCTTCGCCCGCGGCGAGCTGGCCTTCGCGGAGTGGGTGCAGCGGATGAAGGGCCTCCTCGGCCGCGACACCGCGTTCCGCGCGGCGCCCGTCGTGGTGGACGACGCGGTCCGCGTGCTCGAGGACGCCGAGGCCGATCCCGACGCGCGGGTCGGCGCGGCGGTCGCGCTCGCGCAGCTCGACGAGCCCGCGCTTGTGGCGAAGGTCCGCGTCGTGGCGGAGCGCTGCGTCAGCCCGAGGCTCCGCGTCGCGCTCGAGGACGCGGCGCGGGACGCGCTCGACGAAGCGTCCGTCGAGGCGGCGCGCGCCGAGCTCCGGCGCGAGCGCGCGGTGCAGTGAGATCGAACCCGCTCACCGCTAGACGGAGCACCGCTCGTGCTTCACGCGGCGAAGAGGGCGTGGGCAAGCCGTCGGCGGGGGCGGCTCCTGGGTCAGCGCCGAGTGCTCCTCGCGCGCCTACGAGCGGGATCGAGAGCTCCGGATCGGCGTCCTTCAGCTCGCAGAGCAGGTCCACGACGTGGTCGTCGCGAAGCCAGCCGCGCATCGTCTCGGCGGCGGGGATCTCGTACTCGCGCTCGGCCTCCTCGCCGAGCCGCGGGTAGAGGCCTCGCTGGTGCGGCGGCAGCTGCACCAGATCCGCGATGGGGCCGTCGCGGAACAGCGCCACCTGCTTCCGAGCCCGAGGGCTTCAGCCTCGTGCGGGGAGCGACCGCGCGATGCGTAGACCGCAAGAAGAGTTGCGGTACATCGCGAAGAAGCGGTGGCGAGACGCCGAGCGGCACCACCACATCGCGTTGCCCCACGCGCCTCCTCGCTGGATGCGCATGCCGACGGTGTCGCGCGCGGCCCCGGGCGGAGGCTCCTCGTCGCGCAGCGCGTCCTCGAGCGCGAGCTCCCCGTGGACGTCGCCGACCCAGCAGCGCATGCCGCCCGCGAGATCGCGGACCTCGTAGGGGCTCTCGTCCGTGGGGAAGCTGCCGATCGGCTCGGACTGGGGGAAGCCGGGCCGCGAGTCCTTCATCTTCGAGAACGTCGGATCGAAGCGATCCCCCCACGGGAAGTAGCGGCCGTCGACGCCGCGAGCGGCCTTCTCCCACTCGGCCTCGGTCGGAAGGCGGTACTCGACCCCGTGCTTGCGACCCAGCCACTCGCAGTACGCCAGCGCGTCGAACCAGCTCGTGCCCTGGATCGGGAGCGAGCCCGCCCGATCCGCCGTGCAGAACTGCCTCGCCGGACCTTCGATCAGGAGCTCGTAGTGGGGCCTCCATCGGCCGCGCTCGTCGCGCGCGACGATCACGCCGTCGTACTCGTTGCCCGGCACCCGACGCGCCGCTTCGCTCGGATCCTGCGCCTGGAGGTCGTCGAGGTACGCGAGGTACTCGTCGAACGTGACCGGGAAGCGCGCGATCGCGAAGTCGTCGACGCGGACCGTCTCCGCGGGCAGCGAGTCGCGCGCCTCGTCGTCTCCGCCGATCGCGCACGCGCCGCCGGGCACGTAGATCATGCCCGGACCGATCTGCGCGTCCGTGTAGAGGCGGACGCGCTCGTCGCAGTGCTCCCCGCGCCCGCACCGCACCGGGTAGCGCACGTCGCGGCAGCCCTCGCGGCGCAGCACGAGCAAGTACGACCCCGGCGCGAGCCGCACCTCGCGAAGGGGCGTCTGCCCGAGGTGCGGGGTCGTCCTCGCGGCGGACGATCTTCGCGATGCCCCAGTCGGCCACGTAGACCTCGCCGTAGTCACCGACGAGGATGTTCTCGGGCTTGAGGTCGCGGTGCACGACGCCGCGCGCATGCGCGTACGCCATCGCGCGACACACCTGCGTGAACGTGCTGGCCAGGCGGGCCAGCGACCACTCGGGGTGCGCGGGGCGGCTCAGGACCTCGCGCAGCGAGGAGCGCTCGACGACGCGCATCGTGTAGAACGGCTGACCATCGGGCAGCACGCCGAGGTCGTACACGGGATCACGCTCGGGTGCTCGAGCTGTCCAGTGACCCGCGCTTCTTCGAGGAAGCGGTGCAGCTGCTCGCCGCTCGCCTCGGCGCCGGCGTTCATCGTCTTCATCGCGACCGTGCGCCCGAGGTCTTCGTCGCGCGCCGCGACGACCTGCCCGCCGCCGCCCCTGCCGAGCTCGTCACCGAGCACGTAGCGCGCAGCGATCGCGCCGCGGAGCGACACGGGGCTCGCGCGCGGCTCGGGTCGGAGGTGGACCTCGGAGCGGAGGTCGCCGGCCGGGGGGCGCTCGGCGAGCGACGTCGTCTGCACGAACGCGTCGTCGCGCTCGGTCCGGAGCGTCGCGAGCATCTCGGGCCCGATCTGGGGGAGCAGCTCGACCGCGGAGGGGCGCTCCCCGGCGCGGGCGTAGCGGACCGCCGCATCCCACAGCGCGCCCGCATCGATCCAGCCCCGCTCCGCCGCGAGCAGGGCGAGCCCGCGCGGATCCATCGCGTCCTTCTCTTCCATGTTCCTCGCGGCCCGCGACCGCGGGCCGCGCGAGCATACCCGGTCGCACCAACGCCAACAGGCCCGAGGACTCCTCCTCGGGCCCGCGCACGCCGCGTCGCGCGCTCAGGAGGCGGCGCGCAGCCCCCTCGGCAAGCTCAGCGCCGGGTGAGCTCGACGATCCCCGGCTCGCGCGTTCCGGTCGGGCTCGTATCGCGGTATCGCAGCTCGTCGCCCGCGATGCAGTACTCCCAGCGTTTGCCGCTCGTCGTGGACACGATCTCGTTGCCTTCGACGGTGTAGAAGTCCGTGTCGTCGATGAGCGTGCGCTGGCGCGCCGTGCAATTGCAGTTGCCCATCGCGTCCATCGGGCAGCTGGCCTCGGTCACCCCCGGACGGATCATCGACTCGATCATCGGACAGCTCACGAAGGCCGCGCAGATCGCGGGCACGAAGAGCTCCACCTCCACGATCGCCTCGGCGACACGGTGCGCGACGCCGTCGGCGCCGAACACCACGCGGCCGCGCCCGCGGCCCTCGCGGCGGCTCACCATCGCGCCCGGGCACATCGACACTCGCTCCTCGAGCGCGACCTCGAAGCAGCCCCCCGAGACGTCCCACGAGCCGACGACGTCGCCGCCGCACGCCACCAGCGGGTCGCACGTCCCCGGCTCGCCCACCGTCAGCGTCGCCCAGGGGGGCGCGCCGAGCCCCGGATCGGGCCACTCGGGCTCCGGGCCGGCGTCCGGCGCCGCCGCGTCCAGGCCCGCGTCGCCAATCGCCGCGTCCCATCCCGCGTCGGGCGCCGCCGCGTCGAGGCCGGCGTCCTCGGGCGCCGCGTCCGTCCCGCCGCCCGCGTCGGCGGCGCTCCCCGCGTCCCCGCTGATCGTCTCCCCGCCGCAGCCCATCGCCGCGGCGAGGGCCAAGCACCACATCCGTCGCATCGTTCCTCCGAAGTTCGGTCCCGTCCCGTGAGCGGGAGCTTCGGGCAGGCGTCACGACGACCCGTCTGCGCCTCCTCACACGACCGCCCGAGCCGGTGGCGAGGAGCCTCCGATCAAGAGACCGCGTGCGCGCGGTCGCCGAGCGTCGACGACACGAACGGCAGCGCCGCCTCGAGCGACGCCGCCATGGCCGGGATCGTGAAGCACCGCCGTCGCCACTCGCGGAGCGCGCGAGAGGGCACGACGCCGAGCCGCTCGAAGTAGTCGGTCGCGATCGCCGCCCCGAGATCGCCGAGAGTGAGCTGCGCGCCGCACACGAAGTCGTCGCGCGTCACCCGCGGCTCGAGGAGCGACCAGGCGCGCCGCGCGACCTCCGGCGCCTCCTTCGCGGCCTCGCTCTCGGGCTCCCACCACAGGATCGCGACCTGCGCGATGAGGTAGAGGTCCGCGAGGCGATCGAAGTGCCGCGCCTCG
>JAYRVK010000332.1:0-26756 GCA_041918555.1 Sandaracinaceae bacterium | reverse complement strand
CGTTCGCCCGGACGCGCGAGCCCCGAGCCATGAGGCAGGATGGCGCACCGCGATCACGGCGAGGCCTCCCGAGCCGCGATGCGCGCGGGAACGAGCCGGGAGGCGAGGAGGCGAGGAGGCGAGGAGGGTGCGCCCGCATAGCGGGCGCGGGGTTCGATAGACATCGATAGCGCGCGGAGCGCGCAAGCTCATCGCCACCCCCACTCCACGTCTCCCCGCCGCGTTAGCCCCGACACACGCGCTGCGATCACGACGGTCACGGCGCCACCCGCCACAGCTCGGTCGCGCGCGCCGGCTCCACGTCGCTCCCGTCCGCGAAGACCTGCGCGACCGCGCCGACGCACGGCTCGACGTAGGCGTGCCGGCGCAGCTCCGTGACGAGCGCCCCGACCGTGCGCGTGATCCGCGTGTTGACGCGCAGCACCGAGCGCACGCCGGCCGGCGTGCCCACGTCCCCGCGCGCGTCGACCTCGACGCGCCAGCGCTCCGCGTAGACGCTCGGGACGCCGCTCGTCACCCCGGTCACCGTCGAGGTCACGTCCCACGACGCCCCCGCCGCGAGCGGGAAGCGCCACACCGGCGCGGGCGGGTCGTACGCGAGCTCGGTCCGCGTCGCGCCGCTCTCGGGCGAGACCACGCCGAGGAGCACGAGCCCGGCCGCGTCGAGCCGGAACACACCGAGCAAGGTCTCTTGCGTGCTCAAGGGCAGCACGTAGCTCGCGTCCGGGAAGCTCCCCGCGTACCACGCGCCCGCGGGCGAGACGCGCATCAGCGAGCGATCCACGTCCCCCGCGTAGGGCCCCTCGAGGTCCCACCCGCGCGTGCCGTCCGGGCGCTCGGTGCCGTGCGTGTCGAGGCTCGCGTCGGTCGCCACGCGGACGCGCAGCGCGACGTCGAGGGGGAGCGGCAGCTCGTCGGCGCTGAGCTGGTCGTCGCCGTCGTGGCACGCGGGCGGGCCCGCGTCCGCGGGCGGCGCTCCTGCGTCCTGGCGCCCGCCGTCGATCGCGGCATCGGCGGACTCGCCCGCGTCCGGCATCGACGTGCCCGCGTCGTCTCGCACGTCGCCCGCGTCGACCGGCGCCTCGCCGCACACGCCCTCGGGGAGGCACACCCCGGAGGGGCACTCCGCGCCGAAGCGGCACTCGTCGCCGGCGGCGCAGCCGGCGAGCGCGAGGAGCGTGAGGACGAAGCGAGCGAGCGACATGGGACGAAGACTTCAGCGCGCGGTGCCGACGACCAGGGTGGACGAGCGGCGCGCGCGCCGCACCGCCTCGAGCGCCCCGAGGACCGCGAACGAGGCGAGCACGCCCTCGGTCGCGGTGGACGCGGGGTTCACGAAGGTGGACAGACCGTAGACCGACACGAGGTAGTGCGTGAAGTGGACGAGCGGCCCGACGATCGCGGCGGCGAACACCGCGCGCGCGTCGAGGTCCTTCACCAGGACGCCGAGCGCGACCGGCGCGAGCGACGCGGACACGAGCCCGTACACCCCGACCTGCGCGAAGATCCCGACGAGCTCGGGCGGGTCGAGCGCGAGCGCGATCGACACGACGCCCATGAGGACGAGCACCCCGCGGCTCGCCGAGAGCGCCGCCTTCTGGCGCTCGGCGGAGGTCTTCTTCGCGAAGAAGCGATCGCCGACCTTGCCGAGCACGAGGTCGTTGGCCGCGATGCTCGACGCGCCCACGAGGAGCCCGTCGAGCGTGCTCATCCCGGCGGCGAGGAGCGCCACGCTGACGAGCACGCCGGTCAGCGGACCGAAGGCCTGCGCGAGGTAGATCGGCATCACCGCGTCCTGCTGCGCGATGTCCGGGAAGCGCACGCGCGCGTAGAGCCCCGCGACGAGGACGAGCGCGAAGACGAGGCCGACGATCGCGTTGACCACGAGGAAGCGGTTCACCTGCGCGTCCTTCTCGAGGTAGAGGCTCTTGGTGAGGATGTGCGGCTGGCAGGTCAGGCCCGCGCCGACGACGAAGCCGCACACGAACACGTCCCAGATCGAGCCGTAGAGCGAGCTCGCCGGGTTCACCGGCGCGACGAGGTTCGGGTCCTGCGCGGCGATCCGATCGAAGAACGGGCCGACGCCGTCGGAGAGGAGGTAGAGGCCCGAGCCCGCGATCATCAGCGCGACGAGCACCATCAGGCCGCCCTGGAACACGTTCGTGTAGACGTGCGCGTAGGTCCCGCCGAGCAGGATGTAGCTGAACACGAAGCCCACCACGATCAGCACGCTCACCACGTAGCCGGTGCCGAGCGTGTGCTGCATCACGAGCGCGGAGCCCTTCACGATGAGCACCACGAACGCGACCGCGAGCAAGAGGTTGAGGAGCGCGAAGTAGGTGCGCATCCCCGCGTGCCCGAAGCGCTGCCCGATCCAGTGCGGCAGCGTGAGCGCGGCCTTCTCCTTCCCGAGCGCGCGGAAGCCCTTGGAGAAGACGACGAGCGCGACGATCACGCCGAGGCTCGCCGCGACGCCCAGGTGCATCAGCGCGCTCACGCCGTGCGTGTAGACGAAGCCGGGGTTGATCACGAACGTCGCGGTCGACGCGATGGACGCGGCGAGCGTGATGCCGACCACGACGGGGCCGAGGTCGCCGTTGCCGAGCGCGAAGCCGGAGAAGTCCTTCGTCTTCTTCATGCCGCGCAGCGCCAGGACGGTGGTGATGAGCACGTACGCGCCGAAGGCGCACCAGGCCAGCAGGTGGCGATCCACGTCGCACCTCTCTCTCGTCTCGGGGTGGGTACTTCTCTCAGAACCCGAGGCGCCGGATCTCGGCGGCTCGGTCGAACTCGATCTCGGTCTCGTCGTCCTCGGAGAGGACCGTGGCCACGGTGCCGAAGCACTCGGCCACGAAGAGGAACTGGCGCGTGACGGTCGCGACGAAGCCGATCGTGCGGGTCAGCGTCACGCGCACGCGCAGCGCGTCGAACAGCGCGTACGGGGTCCCGACCTCGCCGCGCGCGTCGACCTCGACCTCGTAGGTCTCGCCGAAGTTCGCGGCGAGGCCTTCGGCGAGGCCGGTCACGCGCGTCTCCGTGGTCCAGCGGTTCCCCGCCGCGAGCGGGAACGTGAGCATGCGGACCGGCGGCTCGTAGGTGAGCTGCGTCCTGCCGATCCCCTCGGCCGGCGACACGACCCCGAGGAGCTCGAGCGAGCTCTCGGTGATCCGGAACACGCCGAGGAGATCGCGGCCGTCCGCGAGCGGCGCGACGTAGTCGGCGCCCGGAAAGCGATCCGCGAACCAGCGGCCGTCGACCGGCTCGGTGATCACGTCGAGCGGGTGATCGCCGGGGAGCGCCGCGGCGTAGTCCCACACGCGCCGGCCGCCCGTCTCGACGCCGACGGTGTCGACCGCGACGTCGCCCGTCACCACGTAGCGCGCGGCGAGGCCCGGGCCGAACGGCGCCTCCGCGCGGGTGACCACCCCGTCCTCGTCCGGCAGGCAGTGCGCGGGCGGGCCCGCGTCCGGGCGGCTCGCGTCGAGGCCCGGCGGGACGGCGCCGTCGACGCCGCCCGCGTCCGGGTCCTGCTGCGGTGCACAAGTCCCATCGCCGAGGCAGATCCCCGACGCGCAGTCGGCCCCGACCACACAGCGCGGCATGGACGGCGTGGGATCGCACGCGGCGAGCATGCTGCTCAGCAACATCAGCGTTCCGGAGCGCCTCATCCTGGGCATTAGCTACAATGACCGACCGGGACCGTCAAGCGGAAATTGTTGCGACGCAACATCGCGGCGGCCTCCAAGGCGTGCATTTGCCCACGATTCCGCGCGGATCTCCCGATCGTTGCTGCAAGCGCAGCATTTCGCGCTTGACCCGCGCCCCCGCCGCGCTTAGCTTCCGGCCAACTCGGCGATGAACCGCCGACAATACCCAACGCACGGAGACGATCATGGCCAACCGCAAGCCTTCGCAGGCGCAGCAGAACCCCCCCCCGAGCCCCTTCGCCGCCCTCCCCGGGCTCGACCTCTGGCGCTCGATGATGGAGTCGCAGAACGAGCGCTTCGAGCAGCTCCTGGGCGAGCTCGACCGGATGGAGCGCGAGCGCCACGAGCGCACGATGAGCGCGATCGACGACGTCACCAAGCTCATGAAGAGCACCGTCGACTACCAGGCGCAGCTCTCGGCGCAGTGGCGCGACCTCGGGCTCGAGGCGGCGAGGAAGAGCCTCTCCATGATGTCCGCGCCGACGGAGGCGTGATCGCATGGGCGCACGCGTCACCATCGCGCCCACGCCACGGGACCCGATCCTCGTCGACGGAACCGCTTCCCTCTATCGGTTCCGCTCGGCGGGGATCACCCCCGGCCGCCATCCGGTCCTCTGCGTGCCCTCGATGATCAATCGCTGGTACGTGATGGACCTGCGGGAGGGCGCGAGCCTCGCGGCCGCGCTCGTCGAGGGCGGCCTCGACACGTGGCTCCTCGACTGGGGCGTGCCCCAGGACGAGGATCGCTACCGCACCTGGGACGACGGCGTCGATCGCATCGCCCGCATGGTGCGCCGCGTGAAGCGCGAGACCGGCGCCGAGAAGGTCGTCGTGCTCGGCTACTGCATGGGCGCGACGATCGCGAGCGTGTACGCCGCCCTCCACGCGGACGAGCTCGCGGGCTTCATCAACCTCGCGGGCCCGATCGACTTCGCGCACGCGGGCTTCCTCGGCGAGCTCGTCGACGCGAGGCACTTCGACGCGAAGGCGATGACCGCCGCGGGGAACCTCCCCGCCGAGCTGATGCAGTCGGGCTTCGTCACGATCGCGCCGATGGGCCAGCTCTCGAAGTGGGTCGCGCTCGCGGACAAGGGGCTCGACCCGAGCTTCCGCGCCGCGTTCGACGCGCTCGAGCAGTGGTCGGGCGACAACATCCCGTTCCCCGGCGCCTGCTACGTCACGTACATCGAGGAGCTCTACCAAGAGAACCGGCTCGCCAGGGGCGAGCACCGCGTGCGCGGCCGCGTCGCGGATCTGCGCAATGTTCGTTGCCCCGTGCTCACGATCGTCGCGAGCCGAGACCACATCTGCCCGCCGGCGGCGGCGACCGCGCTCCACGATCTCGTGAGCTCGGCGTCGACGGAGGTCTTCGAGATCCCGGGCGGGCACGTCGGCGCGGTCGTGGGGAGCCGCGCGCGAACGACGCTCTACCCCAAGGTCGTCTCGTGGATCCACGAGCACGGGAAGCGGAAGGAACGAGAGAGCGATGCAGCTGCATGACACGAAGGTGATCGTCACCGGCGCGGCCGGCGGGATGGGGGCGCACTTCGCGACGCGCTTCCACGAGGCGGGCGCGATCGTCGCCGCCGGCGACGTGGACGAGGCGGGCCTGCGGCGCTTGCCGGAGGGGATCCTCTCGCGGCGCCTCGACGTCTCGGACGAGGCGAGCGTGACGGAGTTCGTCGGCTGGGCGAGCCGCGCGATGGGCGGGCTGAACGCGCTCGTCAACAACGCGGGGATCATCAAGGACGGCCTCCTCGTGAAGAAGGACCGCGAGACCGGCGCGGTCGTGCGCTTCCCGACCGAGCCGTTCGACCAGGTGATCGCGGTGAACCTCCGCGGCGCGACGCTGATGGCGCGCGAGTGCGCCGCGGCGATGCTCGAGGGCGAGTCGCGCGGGGTGATCGTGAACATCTCGAGCGTGAGCCGGCACGGCAACCGCGGGCAGAGCGCGTACGTCGCCGCGAAGGCCGCGCTCGCGGCGAACACCGTCACGTGGGCGCGCGAGCTGTCGCGCTACGGGATCCGCGTCGCCGCGATCGCGCCCGGGATGATCGAGACGCCGATGACCAAGGGTATGAACCAGAAGGCGCGCGACGCGCTCGTCGCGGCGATCCCCGTCGGCCGCATCGGCGAGCCCGAGGACATCTGGCAGGCGGTCCGGTTCGTGGTCGAGTGCGAGTACTTCGACGGCCGCTGCCTCGACGTCGACGGCGGCCTCGTGATGACGTAGCGTGGCCCGCGCGATGGTCGTGAAGAAGTACGGCAACCGTCGGCTCTACGACACCGACGAGAGCCGCTACATCACGCTGGACGAGCTGGCGTCGCGCATCCGCGGCGGCCAGCGCGTCCAGGTGGTGGACGCGAAGTCCAACCAGGACCTCACGCAGCAGACCCTCGCGCACATCATCCTCGAGAGCCGCGGCGCCAGTAAGCTCCTGCCGGTCCCGCTCCTCGAGCAGCTCATCCGCATGGGCGACGGGGCGCTCGCGGAGTTCTTCGGGATGTACATCTCGACCGCGCTCGAGATGTACGTCGCCGCGAAGGCGAACGCGCAAGCCATGTTGCCCTACGGCAACCCGTTCCTCGGCATGCCGATGGCCGCGACGAGCGCGTTCTCCCGCATGATGAACCCGTGGGGCGCGCCGCCCGTCCCCGCGCAGCCGCCGCCGCGCTACGAGCCCGAGCCCCCGCCCGACGCGACGGCGAGCGCGGTCGCCGAGCTGCGCCGCGAGCTCGCCGAGCTCAAGGCCGCGCTGCGCGCGCCGCCGCCCGACGACGACGACGAGCCGCCCGAGGACGACCCCGACGACGAGGCGTGAGCGCATCGGGTAGACTCCGCCGCCGTGAACTACGACAGCATCACGCAGATCGACAGTCTCGAGGACCACGAGCAGCTCGCGCTCGGCGGGCTCATCCGGGTGCTCATCCGGCTCGACGGCACCTTCTCCGAGGAGGAGGAGGCCCAGCTCGAGCAGGTCGCCGCGCAGCTCGGCTCGGTCGAGCAGCTGTGGCGCGTGATCTCGCGCTCGGCGCAGGTGCACGCGAGCGACGACGCGATCCGCGCGTCGGCCAAGGGCGTGGTGCGGCCCGGCGCGCGGACGCTGATCCGCGACGCGCTCGAGGCGATCGCGATGGCCGAGACCATCGACGAGAAGGAGCAGCAGCTGCTCGACTGGCTCGACGAGGAGTGGGGCTGACCCGCTGGACGGGCTCGCGCGCGCGCGGCACCCTGTCGGCACCATGCGTCCCTCGAAGCTCTTCCACACGGTCGTGATCCTCGGCGCCGCGCTCGGCGGCGGCTGTGGCAGCACGAGCGACTCCGACGCGGGCGCGGTCGCCGACGCGGGCTCCATCGCCGACGCGGCGATGGACGCCGCGCTGGCGGTCGACGCGGGCGGGCCCGACGACGCGGGCGAGGAAGAGGACGGGATGGTCCTCATCCTGTAGGCGCCACGTGCACCCCGAGGTCGGCGCGATCTGGCGCGAGCGCGCGCAGTCGGAGCTCAACACCGCGAGCGGCTTCGCGATCGTGCTGACGGAGCTCTTCGAGCTCGGCGCGCCGAGCGCGGTGCTCGAGCTCGCGAGCCAGGCGGTGACCGACGAGGTGCGGCACGCGGAGCTCTGCCGCGGCCTCGCGGAGCGCTACCTCGGCGAGCCGGTCCCGCCGCCCGTCGCCAAGCGCGTGTCGATGCCGCGGCACACGGGCGCGGAGGGCGCGCTCGTCTCGCACCTCCACGTGGTCGGGCTCTGCTGCGTCAACGAGACGCTCGCCGCGGGCTTCCTGGAGGTGTGCCTCGAGACCACCGACGATCCCGACGTGCGCCCGCTCGCGCGGGAGCACCTCGCCGACGAGGTCCGGCACGGCCGCGTCGGCTGGGCGCACCTCGCGAGCGTGGAGCCCGCGACGCGGCGCGCGATCGGCCCGTTCGTCCCGCGCCTCGTGAAGGCGAACGTCGCGCGCTGGGCGCGGCGGCTCCAGATCCTCCCGCGCGAGGGCATCCCGGGGCACGGCGTGCCGACGCGCGAGCAGGCGCTCGCGAGCCTCGACGAGACGGTGCGCCGGGTGATCCTGCCGGGCTTCACGGCCGTCGGCGTCCCGCTGTGAGCGACGCGGAGGCGCGCCGACCGCCGCGCGAGTCGCTGGAGATCGTGAGATCAATCGACGGGCCGCTCGCCACGAAGGACGCGTCCGGGCCGTCGCCGGGCTCTGGTAGGCTCCGCCCGATCTGTCGATGGGGAGAGGGATGGACGAAGCAAAGTATCGCGCGTCGGAGCAGAGGGTCTGGCAGGCGGTGGGGTTGTCGCCGAGCGAGCAGCGCGTCAGCTTACCTTGCACCGGTACCTCCATCCGCATCCAGACCGTGGGAGAGGGCGAGCCCGTCGTGTTCCTGCACGGGGGCCCCAACACGGGAACCACCTGGGCGATGCTGCTGCCCCACGTGAAGGGCTTTCGAGCCCACCTGGTCGACCGACCGGGGACCGGCCTGAGCGAGGACTACGTGATGCGCGGCGACCTCCCCGCGATCGCCGATCGTTTCGTCGGCGACGTGCTCGACGGACTCGGTCTCGAGCGCGCGCACGTGGTGGCCTCCTCCTTCGGCGGCTACCTCGCGCTGCGCTCCGCGCACGCCGCTCCGCAGCGCTTCCGCCGCATGGTGCAGATGGCTTGCCCCGCCATGGCGCCCGGGATGAAGACGCCGAAGTTCATGCAGATGATGCGCTTCCGCTTCGTGCGGTGGCTCGTGCCGAAGCTGCCGCCCACGGAGAAAGCGAACGACGACATCATGAGGCAGATCGGCCACGGGGCGAGCCTCGACGCCGAGCGGATCCCGAAGCTGTTCTTCGACTGGTACTTGGACATGCAGCGCTACACCCACACCATGAAGAACGATCTCGCGATGATCGGAGGCGCCCTCAAGGGCAAGGCGTTCGATCCCGCGCTCACCCTCACGCCGGAGGTGCTCGGCGCCGTCACCGCACCGACGCAGTTCCTCTGGGGCGAGGACGACCCCTTCGGCGGCGCCGACGTCGCGCGCGCGTTGGTCGGCGCGATGCCTCGGGCGGGCCTGCAGATGGTGCCGCGCTCGGGTCACCTGCCGTGGCTCGACGACCCCGCGGCGATCGGCGCCCAGACCGCGGCCTTCCTCTCGGCCTGACCGCGCGGGCCCTCGGCCCCCCGACTGATCAGTCGTCCGTGGCCGCGCGCAGCGCGGCGAGATCCGGGCCGTCACCCTCGCCCGGGTCGCGATACTCCTCGAGGTAGGCGAAGAACGCGGCGGGCGTCTCGAAGTGCGTGACGAGGTTCTCCTCGATGGGGTCCTCGTGCTCGACCAGGACGAGCTCGATCCCCTCGTGGGACCAGGCGACGCCGAGGTAGGCCATCCCACCCCCGTCCGCGCCGAGCTCCAGGCTCTTGGCCGGATCGAACGCGCCCCCCCCCACGGCCGGCGTTCTCGTGCGCCCACTCGAGCGGGATGTCACCGCGCTCGCACGCCGACTCGAGGGTCGGCGCGAGCGATCGCACGTACCCCGGGCCGACCTTGTACATCCCGTACCGATCGATCTGGACGAGGTAGTTGCAGCTCGCGAGCGCCGCGGGGGCGAGCCGCCGGATCGGCTCCGGCGCGTCCGACAGATCGGCCTCGATCTGGCGCGGCACGTCCGGCGCGGCGCCCCCGGGCGCGTTCTCGGGCAGCCCGCACCTCACTCGCGCGGTGAGCGCTTCGAGCATCCGCTCCATCCGCTCGACCGTAGATCTGACGGCGAGCGTCGACGCGCGCTCACATCGCGAACGGCGGCGGGGTGAACCAGTCCGCCGCGGGCGACTCGCGGTGGTACACGAGCGCGCGGTAGTGGTTCGCGGGGAGCATCGTGTCGAAGCCGACGTGGTAGCCGAGCGTGGGATCCCAGAGCGGCGGGTCGAGCGCGACCGCGGCGGCCGTGTCGACGAGGAGGAACGCAGGCCCGATCCCGTCGAGGAGCTGCTCGAGGTCGGACTCGTCGGTCTGCTCGAGCGTCTGCGCGCCGTCGAGCCAGTCGATGTGCGTGGTGCGGCTGATCTGGCCGATCGCGGCGTAGCGGTCGCCGAGCTCGGCCTCGAGGATCGTCGTCAGGTTCATCACGCCGCGCCACTGGCCCGACAAGACCTCGTGCGATGCGCTCATGATGTGGCCGTCGTGCGCGAACACGATCGTGCGCGCGTCCGGGTGATCGAGCCGCAGCAGCGTGGCGAGCACGTCGGCCATCGCGATGTCGCGCAGCGGGTTCGCCATCGCGAGATCGCCGCGGCTGAGATGGAAGATGCTCGTGTCGAACGCCTCGAGGCCGACGACCGCGAGCCGCGCCAGCTCCGCGTCGCGCTCGCTGCTCGCCGCGACGAGCGCGGCGCGGTTCGTCTCGAGGTAGGCGAGCCCCGCGGCGGTGCCCGCGACGCACGCGTCGTGCTCCGCCTGCGGGGTCGCGGTCCCCGCGAAGTAGCCCTGGACCGTCGGGTCCTCGAAGAACGCCCTGCGATCCGCGTGGCCGACGCCGAGGCACGTGCGCATGCCGTCGAGCAGGCCCATGGCGTCGGCGGGCGCGGCCGCGCCGAAGAACGCCTCGAGCTCTCGGAAGAGATCCCAGGGCTCGCGGATGTCTGCGCCGATCACCGACACCGGATCCGCGGGGTGCTCCTGGTTGTAATCGCAGAGCCATTGGAGGAGCGCGGGCGTCGAGCGATCCCACCAGATCGGATCGATGTAGAGGGCCGCGTCCTCCGCGGTGCCCTCGCAGCGCTCGACGAACGGCGCCATGCCCGTCGCGGTCTGGATCCGCGGGTTCTCGAGCGCGAGCACGCGGAAGCCGAGCTCGCTCACGAGGTAGCGGATGAGCCGCGCGCGCATCGCGATCTCGCCACCCGTCGTGTGGACGCTCTCGCCGATGCCGACCACGTCGACCCCCTCGAGGAGCGGACCGAACGGCGCGAGATCGTCGGTCGGGAGCGCGGGGTCGGTGCCGTCGAGCGCGTAGTACGCGGGGGGGGGACCCGCGTCGGCCCCCGCGTCGAGGCCCGCGTCGCGGTCGAGCGCCGCGTCGTCGGGTCCCGCGTCGGCGGGCGTCGAGCCGTCGCAGCCGGGCGCCGCGAGGAGCAGAGCGAGAGCGAAGCGTGCACGCATGGGCGCAGGATACGCCCGCGATCACCGCCGGCGCAGCGCCCACGCGAGCGCGAGCAGCGCGAGCCCGAGCCCGCCCACGCCGCGCCCGGGCGCAGCCGCGCAGCCGATGCCGGTGACGAGCCCGCGGTCCACGCCGTCGACGGAGTGGGGCGCGGCGCGCTCCTCGTCGCACGCGGTCGCGCCGTCGTACTCGACGACCAGCGTCGCGGAGGGATCCTCGAACGCGAGCGTGGTCCGCCCCGACGCGGGCGCGTTGCCGCAGACGGCTTGGTCGCGGACCTGCGCCTCGGTGATCGCGTGCGCCGCGCCGACCGGGGCCCACCCCTCGCGCTCGACCTCGCCCTCGCCGCTCCACTCGGTCCGGCCCTCGTAGGTCCCGAGCACGCGGCCCGAGTAGCGGACGATCGTGGTCGCGATCCCCTCGTGGCGCAGGTCGAGGTCGAAGGTGTGCTCCTCGTCGGCGCGGCGCCGGATCGCCGCCTCGCCCCACGTCGGCGCGGGGTCCTCGTCGCTCGCGCCGTAGCCCTCGAACGTCACGTCGCGCGCGCCGTCGGCGCCGCGGACCACCTCGACGCGCCCGATGAACTCGCGCCCGTCGCTCGCCGCGCAGTCCCCCTGGATCGCGAGCGTCGTCCCGTCGTCGGTGATCGCGGGGCAGCTCGGATCCGGGAACGTGTGCTCGCCGTCCGCGAGCGCGATCGGATCGTAGACCGGAGCGAAGAGGCCGAGCGCGCTCGCGCCGGTGGCCCACACGCGGACGTGCTCCGGGTCGTCGAGGTCGGTGGCGGACGAGCACCCGGCGACGAGCGCGCACAAGACGATCGGGGTGGTTCGATGCATGACGGTCACCTCCCCTGCAGGCTAGAGCAGACAGCGTGCCCGGCCGAGGTCCGGGGCACGGACCGCCTCGGCCGTGGCGCTCCTTCACGCCCGGGCCGTGGGGTCACACGCGCAGGGGCGCGGAGGGGGACGGTCCCGACTCGTGCAACTCTCTCAGGACGAAAGTTGCGAAAGTTGGGACCGTCCTCCCATCACGCGAGGAGCGGATGCGGCGAGCCGAGCGCGTGCCAGCGCGCGAGGACCTCGATCACGCGCGCGGTCGCCCGTCGGCTCGCGCTCCCGCTCCAGAACCGAACGCGGCCGCCGGCCACCCGGACGTCCGCGCCGTCCTCCTCGCTGACCATGAGAATTGCACGCTTCACTTCGGGGACGAGGAACGCGCGCGCGGTCTCCTCGTCGCCGGTGATCTCGAACACGGGATCGAACACGGGATCGCCGAGCTCGAGCTCGGGGCTCAGCCCCACCGCCTCGAGGAGGTCCTGGAGGATCCCCTCGGGCTTCAGGCGGAGCCTCGCCGCGGGCGCGACCGTGGTGTCGCCGTAGAGGACGAGGTTCGACTGCCGGCTGCGCGAGGGCTCGAGCACGAACCGCAGGTCGATCGGCGCGCCGTCGACGCGGAGGCGCACGCCCCAGGTCCGGAGCGCGCGGTAGGTGAGCTCGGCCCCCGGCGCGTGCTCGTGCACGGCGGCGCGGGCGCCCTCGGCGAGCTCGGCGGGGAGGTGGGCGAAGGCCTGATTGATCGAGGCGAAGACGCCGGCGGGCGCGGGCGGGACCTCGGGCAGATCGGGCTCCGCGTGCGGACCCCGGCGCGCGCGCTCGATCGCGGCCTCGAGCCGCGCGATGCGGTCGTGCCGCTCCGCGAGCGGCGAGAGGCCCGCGGTCGGCCCGCGATGCACCCCCCACACGGGCGCGACCCGCTCCCAGAAGATCGGCGTCAGTCGCGCCTCGAGACCCGCGATCTCCAGGTCGAGCGCGGCGAGCCGCTCGGCGCTCGCCTCTCCGTCGCCTCGGTACGTCACGCCGCGGGCCCAGGCTACACGTCGGGCTGTGCGCCAGCAGGGACTTTTCGCTAGAGTCGTCCGGATGCCGGCGGCGCGGCTCGCGGTCCTCCTCACCTTGGCCTTCGCCTCCCCCGCCGCGGCGCAGGCGCGCCGGGTCGAGGTCCGCTTCACGCCGACGGCCCGCGCTCAGCTCGCGGTGTGGATCGAGAGCGCCGACGAGTCGCGGTTCGCGACGCTGCGGCTCACGCAGTCGGTCGCCTACTACGGGATCGGCAACCGCCCCGGCGCGCTCCAGATGAACAGCGGCTTCCGCTGGCCGTTCGGCCGCCGCGAGGGCGTCCTGCCGGTGTGGGCGCACCGCCGCGTCGCGCGGGGCGGGCTCGCGTTCCCGCGCGTCGTGTTCAACGGGCGCGCGTCCGAGGGCAACGCGTCGAGCGCGGGATCGGTCGCGGAGCCGCGCAACACGCCCGACGACTACTTCTGCCTCAGCTTCCAGCGCGAGCGCTCGGGCCGCGACGCGCTCGACGCGGTGAGCTGCGCCTCGCGCTTCATGAGCAACAAGGGGCGCTACGTCACGGCGTCCGACGTCTCCTCCGGCTATGCGGAGCCGTGGGAGGAAGCTCGCAGCGCGACGATGCGCGCGCTCGGCGAGACCTCCGTCTACCCGCCGCGCCGCGACGTGCTCGGCTGCCCGGGCGGCACCTGCGGCGACCACGACACCGTCGGCCAGTTCGCGTCGGACGCGCGCGCGCGCATGCCCGAGATCGACGCGGTCACGATGGCCACGGCGGCGGGCGACGCGGAGCAGCGCCTCGTGTGGCCCGTCCCCGCGGACTGGCCCGACGGCGACTACGTCCTCTACGTCGAGGCGAACGTCGAGGGCGACTACGACGCCGCCTACAACGACGAGACGCACCCGACGCCGACCGCGCCGAGCGGGATGTGGGACTACTGGGCGATCAACTACGGCTACGCCTACCGGGGCCAGCCCTCGGTCGTGTATCGGGTCCCGTTCCGGGTCGCGTCGAACGGCGCGTCCGCCGACGCGGCGAGCGTGATCGGCTACGGCGCGCTGCACGGCGAGGACGGCGAGGTCCGGCCGATGGACGCGACGATCGTCGACGACGCGATCGCCGCCCCCGGGAGCGGCGCCGACCGGCTGCGCCGCGGGGACGACGGCATGCGCGTGCGCGTGACCGTGCCGATGTGGGACGTGTGCAACCAGCCCGACCCGCCGGCGGAGTGCGGCTGGGAGTGCGAGCCCGGCGACGACCGCTGCGGCGGCGAGCTCATCTGCGGGCCCGACAACACGTGCGTCGGGATCTGCGACGTGCCGATGACGCCCGCGCCGGTCGGTGAGCTCGCGGTGGTGCCGCACGAGGAGGAGTCGCACTCGCACGAGTGGGCGCGCTTCTCGTTCCGCGCGCCCGCGCTCGCGCGCGGCGTGTCGCGCTACGAGGTCCGCGTGAGCGCCGCGCCGATCGTCGACGAGGCCAGCTTCACGCGCGCGCTCCCCGCGCTCGAGCCGATGATCGAGTCGATCGAGCTCCGCGTCCCGACGAGCGCCGCGGCGGGCGAGCTCGTCGAGGTGGAGCTCGGGGGGCTCTCCCCGCAGCAGCGCTACTGGGTCGGCGTGCGCGTGTACGACGGCTGCAACGCGGCGAGCGAGATCGTGGTGGGCGAGGTCGAGACGACCATGATCCACTTCACGACGGTCTCGCCCTGCTTCGTCGCGACCGCGGCCTACGGCACGCCGATGGCCGGCGAGATCGGCGCGCTGCGGCGCTTCCGCGATCGGCACCTCCGCACGAACGCGCTCGGGCGCGCGCTGGTGGGCGCGTACGAGGCGATCGGGCCGCACCTGGCGCGCGCGCTCGAGGAGGACGAGACGCTGCGGGCCGCGGCCCGCGCGGTGCTCGCCCCGATCGTCGCGATCGCGCGCGGCCTGGACTGACGCCGCGCGAGGAGGGCCCTAGGATCGGGCGCCGCGCCGTGCGAGATTCGCCGGCCGCTCGGAGGAGAAGCACGCCATGAAGCTCTACTATCACCCGGTCTCGATGACCTCGCGCCCGATCATGTTCTTCATCGCCGACCACGACATCGACTGCGAGATGCAGGTGGTCGATCTGATGAAGGGGGAGCACTACCAAGCGCCGTTCACCGAGATCAACCCGAACCGCCTCGTACCGGTCCTCGAGGACGACGGCTTCATCCTCACGGAGAGCGCGACGATCCTGAAGTACCTCGCCGAGCGCGAGGGCCTGACCTCGATGTACCCGGACGACCTGCGCGGCCGCGCGCGCGTGAACGAGCGCACCGACTGGTTCAACACGCAGTTCTATCGCGAGTACGGCTACCACCTCGTGTACCCGCAGATCTTCGCGCACCACAAGCGCCCGACGGACGAGCACCAGGCGGGCCTCCTCGACTGGGGCCGCGAGCGCGCCGCCGCGGCGCTCGGGATCCTCGACCAGCACATCCTCGGGACGCACCCCTTCGTCTGCGGCTCCGAGCCGACCGTGGCCGACTACTTCGGCGCCGGCCTCGTGACGGCGGGCGAGCACATCAAGGTCGACTTCTCGAAGTTCCCGAACGTCCAGGCGTGGCTCGGCAAGATGAAGGGCAAGCCCGCGTGGGCGAAGACCCACGAGGTCCACGAGGGCTTCCGCCAGTCCCTCGCCGAGAAGGACTTCGTCACGATCTGAGTCGCCAGCGTGCGGTCACGGGGGGGCTCCCGTGGCCGCGCGCCACTCGGCGTGCGCGATCTGGAGCAGCACCTCCGCGTCGACGCGCTCGGCCTCGGCCGCCGCCGCGGCCTGCTCGCGCAGGTTGACCACGAAGAGCTCCGTCGCGCCGAGCTCGAAGCGGCGCCGCTCCGCGTCGGCCACGGCGGCGGCGATCCGGACGGACTCCCGCGCGAGCGCGGCGCGCTCCGCCGCCGCGTCCACCGCGCTGCGGGCGTCGCGCACCTCGGCCGCCACCCGCTCGCGCGCGAGCTGGAGCTCGGCCCGGAGCTGCGCGAGCTCGGCGCGGCTCCGCTCGATCTGTCCTCGCGCCTCGCGGAACTGGAGGGGGAGGGAGACCGTGAGGGAGCCCTCGACGACCGGCGCCCCGAGGGCCTCCTGCTCGCCAGGGCCGCCCCCGCCCAGATCCACGGAGGCCCCGAGCGCGAGATCGATCCGCGGCGCGAAGCGGTTCTCCGCCAGCTCCACCGCGACCTCCTGGCGCTCGACGAGCCGATCGAACCGCGCGAGCTCCGGGCGCGACGCCCACGCCCGCTCGACGTCCGCCGAAAGCGGCGTGCCGACCGAGGTCGGCTCGGGCGAGTCGAGCGCCACGCGCCGGAGCGAAGGAACCCGCGGCCGCCCATCGCGCGTGCGGTGGTAGAGCGAGAGCGCGATCCCCGCCCGCTCGAGCGCGCGCCGTGCGGCCACCAGGGCCGCGCGCCGCTCGACGAGCGCGCGCCGGTTCTCGAGGTGCTCGAGCGCGGGGAGCGCACCCGCCTGCACCCGCGCGGCGATCTGCGCGTCGCGCGTCTCGGCGAGGCCGAGGAGCCGCGACGCCACGACGTAGCGCCGCCCCGCGGCCATCCAGGCCCAGTAGGCCGCGGCGGCCTCGAGCGCGAGCCGCAGCCGGCGCGCGTCGACGCCCGCGCGCTCGGCCTGGACCGCGCGCTCGGCCTGCGCGAGGCGGGCCCGACGCGCGTCGATCGGCCCGTCGCGCCACAACGGGACGCGGAGCCCGGCGCGCAGCTCACCGCCGTCGAGCGTGCGCTGCTCCCCGTAGTAGTCGGGGAGATCGCCGCCCCGGCCCACGCGCCAGCCCGCGTACAGGCTGGCACCCCAGAAGGGCGTCGCCTGATCGAGCCGGAGGTCGGCCCGCGCCCAGTCGTAGTACCCGACGGGCGCGGCATAGGCCTGCGCGGTGAGCTCCAGATCGAAGGCACCCTCGGCCGAGAGGCTCTCGCCCTCGGCGGCGCGGACGCCCTGACGCGCGGCCTCGAGGAGCGGGTGGTGGCGCGCCACCGACTCGCGCACCTCGGCCCAGGTGAGCGGGGCGCCGCCACCGACCTCGAGCCGCGCGGCGGCGGGCCCGGAGCCGGGCAGGGCGAGCGCGACGGCGGCCTCCGCGGGCTCCTGCGCCATCGCCGCGGACGAGCCCAGCGCGAGCGTCGCCAGGAGGACGACCGCGGGCCTCATCGCCCCCCCCCCTCGGCGGCACGCAGCGACTCGGGTGGTCCGTCGAGCACGGGCGGGAACCCGTTGAACTGGCGCCAGAGCTCGAAGGCGAGGCTCACGCGATCGAGAAGGACCCAGCCGCTCGCGCGAGCCCCCTGGCGCAGGAAGCGCGCCGAGGGCCACGGCTCGTCGGCCGGGTCCGGCACGATCACGACGCGGAAGTCTCCGTGCCCGTCGTCGACCGCGTCGACGAACGCGACGCGGCCGCCGAAGGTGCCGACCGCCACGGAGGGCCACCCGGCGAACTGCACCGCGGGCCACCCCTCGAACTGCAGCCGTGCGCTGCGGCCGGGCGCGATCAGCGAGGCGTCGTTGCCGTCGACCCAGAGCTCCACCGCGCGGTCGGCCGCGTCGGGCACGAGCACCGCGAGCGTGTCTCCGGGGCTCACCTGCTCGCCGCCCTCGTTGGCGACCAGCCGGAAGATCACCCCGTCCCGCGGCGCGGTGACGAGCTGCGCCTCCTGGCGTGCGATCCCGACGTCCAGCCGCGCGAGCGACGCGCGCGTGGCCTCGACCTCGGCCTCCGCCGCCTGGAGCGCGCCCCGCGCGGCCTCGAGCGCCGCGTCCCGATCGGCCCGCGCGCGGTCGAGCTCCGACTGCTGGCTCGCGAGCTCGTCGCGCGCCGCCAACGCCCGGGCGCGCGCGGCGTCGCGATCCGTCCGCGCGCGCGCCTCCGCGAGCACCGCGAGCTCCTGATCGCGCGCCGAGGCGAGGCCTTGTTCATGCAAGGTTCGTTGACGTGCGAGGTTGAGCAGCGCCGTGTCGAGCGCCGCCTCCGCCGCCTGCAGCGCCTGGTCGGCGGCGGTGACCGCCTGCCGGGCGGCGCGCAGCTGCGCTTCGTAGGACAAGACGGTGCTCGCCTGCGCCCGCGCCACCGCGTCGAGCCGAGCGCGCTCCGCGCGCGCCCGCGCCTCGTGTCGCGCGAGGCGCTCGCCGATCGCCTCGCGCTCGATCCGGAGGCGGTCCATGAGCTGCGGGTCGTTGTCGGAGATGCGCGCGATCGCGTCGCCGCGCGCGACGCGCGTGCCCTCCTGGACGAACCACTCGACGACGCGCCCGCCGACGGGAGCCTCGACGTCCTGCCGCCGCTCGAGCGGCGCGTACGCGATCACTCGGCCCGAGCCGCTGACGTTCTGCTGCCACGGGGACACGAGCGCGAAGCCCCAGAACGCGCAGAACGAGGCCGCCAGACCCGCCGCGACGCGGCGGGACCGGACCGGCGGGGGCACGAGGCGCTCCGCCCGCGACGCGGGCGTGCGGTAAGGGCCGTCGTGGATCACGAGGTCTCTCCCTGCATGGCAGTACCGTCGGCGAGGACGAAGGTCCGGTCGCAGCGTGCGAGCACCTCCGGGTCGTCGGTGACGACGAGCAGCGTCCAGGGCGCGTCCGGGGCGAAGAGCGCGTCGATCACGCGGTCCCGCGTGCGGGGATCGAGGCCGTCGAGCGCTCCGTCGACGAGCAGGAGCGAGGGCCGCCCCGCGATCGCGCGCGCCAGCGCGACGCGCCGCGCGCCGCCGCGCGAGAGCGGCGAGCCGTCCGGCAGGACGTGCGTCGCCAGGCCCTCGGGCAGCCGGGACACCTCGTCCCACAGACCCAGCGCGGAGAGCACCTCGCGCATCTGCGCCGGGTCGACCGCCGTGCGCCCGAAGGCGAGGTTGTCCACGAGCGTACCCGCCACGATCTCGTCCCCGCGGACGAGCGCCACGCGCTCGCGGAGGGCGCGCGGCTCGAGATCCTCGATCGCCGCGCCGTCGAGCTCGACGCTCCCCTCGGTGGGTCGACGCAGGCCCGCGAGGACCTCCAGGAGGGCGCTCCGACCGGAGCCGCTCTCCCCGAGCAGCGCCGCGCGCTCGCCGGGCGCCAGCTCGAGGTCCACGTCCTCGAAGAGCGGCGCGCGACCCTCGAACGCGAAGGCCAGGGCGCGGACCGCGAGCCGCGCGCCCTCCTCGCGTGACGGGTGCAGGGTCGCGAAGGGCCGCGCCGGCTCGAGGGGCAGATCGACGAGCTGGCCGACCTTGTCCAGCGCGGCCAGGAGGTCGTAGGTCGTCTCGAGGTACTTGCCCACCTTGGCGAGGGACGCGACCACCAGGGTGACGACGAGCTCGGCGGCGACGAGCTGGCCCAGCGTGAGTTGTCGCTCGATCACCAGCCAGCCGCCGATCCCGAGGACGCCGGCGCTCGCCAGCGCCTGCAGCGCGAACGCCCCGGCGAGCTGGCGGAAGACGATGCGGAAATGCCTCTTGCGCTTGTACAGGTAGGCCGCGGCGAGCCGGTCGGCGCGCTCCCGCGCGAGCGCGGCCCCCCCCGCGAGCTTGAACGCGACCGGGTGGCGGGCGAGCTCCTGCAGCCAGAACGCGACCTCGTACTTGGCCTTGGACTCGTCGACCGCCGACCGGGTCGCGCCGCGCCCGAGCACCGCGAGGATCCCCACGACGGCGAGCAACAGCACGACGTCGAACGCGAGCAGGATCGGGTGGTAGAAAGCGAGGATCAACATCCCCACGGTCGCGGCGAGCACGAGCTCGAGGGCGCTCACGAGCAGGGACGACATGGCCTTCTGGATCGTGAAGAGGTCGAAGAAACGATTGACCAGCTCGGGGCCATGGGCGCGATCGAACGCGGCGCGATCGACGCGCGGGAGCCGGTGCGAGAGGTCGTTCACGAGCCGCACGAACAGCCGCTGCTGGAGGACCTCGACGACCCAGGCCTGCAGGGCGCGGAGCACCGCCGCGAAGCTCAGCCCGGCGAGCAACAGCAGCGCGAGGATCACGAGCGGCTGGAGCAGCGTCCCGAACGCAACCGTGCTCACGAGCGCCTGGACCGCGATCGGCGTCGCGAGCGTGAGCAGGCCGACCCCCGCGGCGTAGACGAGGACGACCGCGACGTCGTGGCGCTCGTGGCGCACCAGCGTTCGCAGGCGCGTCCACGGCGACGGGGGGGGGGCCGGGACGGTCGAGGGCTCACCGTCCTGGCGCAGCAGCGACGGGGGGTCGACGGCGACCCAATCCAGCTCGCCCTCCGGCGGCGGATCGAGCGAAGCCTCGAGCTCCGCCCACGTCAGCCACGCCGGCGCGCCGTCCGGGCGGTCGACGAGCACGCGGCGCCCCACCCGATCGTGCGCGAGCACCCACGCTCCGTCCGCGCCCCGGAGCACGACGGGGTGCTCGGGACCGACCGCGGCCAGCGCCTGCGCGACGGTGCCGCGCCGGACCACGGCGTGGATGCCCAGATCCTCGCACGCGAGGACCACCTGCGCCGGCCAGTCCTCGGAGCCCATCGACAGCCGCGACGCCGCGATCTCGATGGCCGTGTACTCCTCGTGGAGCGACAGGCTCGCCGCGAGCGCGGGGGCGAGCTCGGCCCACCCGCCCGCCACGGACGTAGACGCCGGAGGGCCCACCTCCGGTTCGGCCGGAGGCAGTGCGTCCGCCGCCGTCACCGCGCCCCCGTGCGTTCGTTCCTCGACATCGCCGCTTATCTGGGTCGTCGGCGCTCCGTTGGTAACGCCGATAATGTCGAGGTATGGATTCGAGATTCTCGAATCCAGGATCCGGCGACGTGGGCTGGCTCAACTACCATCACCTCTACTACTTCTGGACGGTCGCGCGGGCGGGCTCGGTGAGCGCGGCGGCGAGGGAGCTCCGCGTCTCGCAGCCCACGATCAGCGGTCAGGTGAAGCAGCTCGAGGCGGCGCTCGGCGAGCGGCTGCTGCGACGTGCCGGCCGCAAGCTCGAGCTCACGGAGATGGGCAAGCTCGCCTTCCGCTACGCCGACGGGATCTTCCGCATGGGCCGCGAGCTGCAGGACGCGCTGGCGGGTCGCGCGCACCTGGCGCGGCTCACCGTCGGGGTGAGCGATCTCGTGCCCAAGCTGATCCTCTCTCGCCTGCTCGCGCCCGTGCTCGCCATGGAGCCGTCCGTGCGGTTGATCTGCCGCGAGGACAAGATCGATCGTCTGCTCGCGGAGCTCGCCGTGCACGACGTGGATCTCGTGATCGCCGAGGCCCCCTCGGCCGGGCAGGCCAGCGCGCGCGCGTTCAATCACCTGCTCGGTCAGAGCGCGATCACGTTCTTCGCGGCGCCAAAGCTGTGGGGCCCGCTGCGCAGAGGCTTCCCGCGCTCGCTCGACGGAGCGCCCATGCTCGTGCCGACCGGCGACACCTTGCTGCGCCGGCAGCTGGACTACTGGCTCGCCGCCTCGGAGATCCGACCGCGGATCGTCGCCGAGTTCGACAGCGCCCTGCTCAAGGACGTCGGGGCCGACGGCGCCGGCGTCTTCCCGGGCCCGACGGCGGTGCAGGAGGAGATCTGCGCGCGGTACGGCGTCCGACCGCTCGGACGCGTCGACGCGCTCGTCGAGCACTACTACGCGATCACCGTCGAGCGGCGCATCACGCACCCGGTGGTGCGGCTGATCAGCGCGAACGCCAAGCAGAACCTCTTCCGAGCGTAGCCGGCGCGCTCAGGGCAGCGTCGGGTCGGGCTGCGCGAGCTCGGGGCGCGCGTCGCGCGCGGCGATGATGCGCTCCCCGAGCGCGAGCAAGACGTCTTCCGATCCCGCAGGCCCGAGGAGCTGGATCGAGCGCGGCAGCTCCGTGCCCGCGAAGCACCCGAACGGGATGCTCAGGCCCGTCGCGTCGGCGAGGTTCCCGTACACCGTGTAGTCGAGGAGCTTGTGGTGCCGCGTGGTGCGCAGGATCTTCGGCGGCGGCTCGACGGTGACCGGCATCACGATCACGCGGCCGTCGTCGAAGAGCGCGCGGAGCGCGTCGCGCACCGCGTGGGCCTTCTGCGTGGCCTTGTCGCGATCGCGGTAGAGCGTGTAGCGGCCGAGCGCGATGAGCAGCAAGAGATCCGCGGTGAGCGGGTGGAACCGCCGGTCGCCGAACACTCGGCCGCGGAGCACCGCGCCGCTCAGCACCGCGCCGAGCCCGCGCCAGAAGGTCATGTCGGGATCCACCGCGAGGAGATCGTCGAGGTGCGAGGCCCAGATCCCCGCGAACACCTCGCGCACCTTCTCGACCGGCGGCAGCTCCCCGTCGCCGCGGATCGGGAGCCCGAGCGCCTCGTCGAGCACCGGCGCCACGTCGGCCGCGAAGCGCGGCCAGTCGCGCGGGTCCGGGGCGAAGAGCTCGACGGCGCTCGGCGCGAAGGGACGCGGCTCGCCGACCCGGATCAGCGGCGCCGCGGCCGCGAGCACCGCCCGGAGCTGCGGAATCGTACGGGTCAAGGGGCCTTGACCGCAGAGCCACTTCATCCGCGCCGGCACCATCGGGAACATGTCGTCGATCGGCCACGTCTCGTCGCTGAGCTTGAGCCCGAGCACGCCGCAGAACGCGGCGGGCAGCCGGATGCTCCCGCCGATGTCGGTGCCCCAGCAGAACCCCTGCATCCCGTACGCGACGGCCGCGGCCGAGCCCCCCGAGCTCCCGCCCGCGGTGCGCGTCGGATCGAACGGGTTCCGCGTGCTCCCGCCGACCCACGACGAGGCCTCCGGCGGCAGCCCCAGGTCGCTGAGGTTGGTCTTGCCCATCAGCACCGCGCCCGCGCCGTCGAACGCGCGGAACGGCGCGCTCTCCTTCCCCGGCGTGACCCGATCGCGGTAGCGCCAGGAGCCCCCGGTCGTCCCGAGGTCCGGCGTGTCGAACTCGTCCTTGAGCCCGAACGGCACCCCCGCGAGCGGCCCCGTGCGCGTCGGCGCCTCCTCGAGCGCGCGCGGCACCCGAGTCGCGATGTACGCCCGCACCCGCGCGTCGTGGTCGCGGATGCGCCGCGCCGCCGTGATCACGTCGAGATCGAAGAGGTCCGCGCTCATCGCGCCCAGGCTACTGGGGACGGTCCCAACTTTCGCAACTTTCGTCGCCCGTCCGTGCTTATGTCTCCACCGTGCGAGTCGATCCGAAAGCCCTCGTCCAACGCCTCGACAAGCGGTGCCGCGTGGCCCTCGAGAACGGCATCCTCGCGACCGTCAACCGCACCCACTACGAGGTCACGCCCGAGCACGTGCTGCGGCAGCTCGTCGACGATCCCGGCGGCGACGTCGCCGCGATCTTCCGCCGCTTCGAGGTGCAGCCGGCGCGCGTCGCGGCCGCGCTCGAGGCGTCGCTCGAGGCGATGCGCAAGGGCAACACCGCACGCCCCGCGTTCTCGCCGCTCCTCTTCACGTGGTTCGAGGACGCGTGGCTCTTCGCGAGCGCGGAGCTCGGCGCCCGCGAGGTGCGCTCGGGCCACCTCCTCGTCGCGCTCTTCGCGCGCCCGGGCCGCATCGGCGTCGACGCGCACACCGACGAGCTCGACAAGATCGACGCGGGCGCGCTGCAGCGCGAGCTCGCCGAGATCACGCAGGGCACCGACGAGGACGCGCCCGCGATCGACGCGGCGGCGCCCGCGCGCCCCGCTTCTCCGGGCTCGCTCCCCGCGGCCAAGGAAGAAGCCCTCGCGCGCTTCACCATCGACGTGACCGCGCGCGCGAAGGCCGGCGAGATCGACCCGGTGCTCGCGCGCGATCACGAGATCCGGCAGCTCGTCGACGTGCTCACCCGGCGCCGCAAGAACAACCCGATCCTCATCGGCGAGGCGGGCGTCGGGAAGACCGCGGTGGTCGAGGGCTTCGCGCTGCGCGTGGCCAACGACGACGTGCCGCAGGCCCTGCGCGGGATCCGCCTGCTCAACCTCGACCTCGGCCTGCTCACCGCGGGCGCGAGCATGAAGGGCGAGTTCGAGAACCGGCTCAAGCAGGTGATCCACGAGGTCCGCTCCGCGACGACGCCGACCATCGTGTTCATCGACGAGGCGCACACCCTGATCGGCGCCGGGGGCGCCGCCGGCGGGACCGACGCGGCGCAGCTCTTGAAGCCCGCGCTCGCGCGCGGCGAGCTCCGCACGATCGCGGCGACCACGTTCTCGGAGTACAAGAAGTACATCGAGAAGGACGCCGCGCTCGAGCGCCGCTTCCAGCCGATCACCGTCGCGGAGCCGAGCGTCGCGGACGCCACGATCATGCTCCGCGGCGTCAAGACGAAGTTCGAGCGACACCACGGCGTCCACGTGCTCGACGCGGCGGTGGAGGCCGCGGTCCGGCTCAGCGATCGCTACATCACGGGGCGCCTGCTCCCGGACAAGGCCGTCGATCTGCTCGACACCGCGTGCGCGCGCGTCGCGGTCGGCCAGACCGCCACGCCCGCGAGGCTCGACGATCTGGGGCGCCGGCTCGCGACGCTCGACACCGCGCTCGAGGCGATCGAGCGCGACCGGCGCGAGGCGCTCGTCGATCGCGAGGGCGAGCTCGCGGCGCTGAAGAAGGAGCGCAAGGCGATCGAGCGCAGCAAGAAGGAGATCGAGGCGCGCTGGGAGCGCCAGAAGGCCGCGCTCGCCGCGGTGCGCGCGCGCCTCGCGGCGGAGCCCCCGGACGAGGCCGCGCTGCGCGCGGAGATCGCGAGGCTGGCCGAGGCGCAGGGCGACGCGCCGCTCGTGCACCTCCACGTCGACGCGGCGATCGTCGCGCGGATCGTGAGCGACTGGACCGGCGTCCCGCTCGGCAACATGGTCAAGGACGAGCTCGCGCAGCTCCTCACGCTCGAGAAGGATCTCGGCGCGCGCATCGTCGGCCAGGACGCGGCGATCGAGACGATCGCGCGCCGCGTCCGCGCCGCGAAGGCGAGCCTGAGCCCGCCGCACCAGCCGATCGGGGTGTTCCTCCTCGTCGGCCCGAGCGGCGTCGGCAAGACCGAGACGGGCCTCGCGCTCGCCTCGCTCCTCTTCGGCGGCGAGCGCTTCGTGGTCTCCGTGAACATGAGCGAGTTCATGGAGAAGCACACCGTCTCGCGCCTCATCGGCTCGCCGCCGGGCTACGTCGGCTACGGCGAGGGCGGCGTGCTGACCGAGGCCGTGCGGCACCGCCCGTACTCGGTCGTGCTCCTCGACGAGATCGAGAAGGCGGACCCCGAGGTGATGAACCTCTTCCACCAGGTCTTCGACAAGGGCGTGCTCGCCGACGGCGAGGGCCGCGTCGTCGACTTCAAGAACACCGTGATCGTGATGACCTCGAACCTCGGCACCGAGGCCATCGAGGCGTCCGTCGCCGCCGGCACCACGGACGCGCACGCGCTCGTCGAGGCCGTGCGCCCCGCGCTCCTGCGGCGCTTCAAGGCCGCGCTCCTCGGGCGCATGACGGTCGTCCCGTACCTCCCGCTCGGGCGCGACGTGCTGCGCACGATCGTCGACATGAAGCTCGCGCGCATCGGCGAGCGCCTCCACAGCGAGCACGGCGTCGGTCTCTCCGTGACGGCCGGCGCGCGCGACGCGATCCTCGCGCGCTGCGACGACCCCTCGAGCGGCGCGCGCAACATCGATCACGTCCTCGGCGAGGCCGTGCTGCCGCGCATCTCCGAGGACCTCCTCGCGCGCATGACCGAGGGCGCGCTCCCGGAGCGCCTCACGCTGGGCGCGAAGAAGAACGGCGAGCTCACCCTGCGCTTCGAGGCGGCCAAGCCGAAGAGGAAGCGCAAGCGGGGCGGGTTCGGGTCGAAATGAGCACATGTGCTCATCGAAGCCGCGCGCCGCGCGCCTCACGTTGGCGGCATGCACTCCCAGGCACGGCTCGTCGCCGCGCTGCTCGCGCTGTCGCTCGGCGCGTGCGACGCCGGGTTTCGGAACCCCCCCCCTCCCCTGGAGATCGGCGCGCAGGCGCGCATCGGGCCCCGCGGCGGCGTCGTCGCGATCACCGACCCGAGCTCGGCCCTCTTCGGGGCGACGCTCCACGTCCCGCCCGGCGCGCTCGACGAAGAGACCGACATCGCGATCGCCGAGGGCGCGGTGCCCGACGCGCAGCGCACGATCCTCGCCGGGCCCGTCGTCGAGCTCTCGCCGAGCGGGCTGACCTTCGCGGTGCCGGCGACGCTCGTGCTCCCCGCGTTCGAGGGGCCGACGCCCGACGCGCTCACCGTGGCCTTCTACGACGAGGCCACCGGCGCCTGGACGCGCGTCGCGGACGGAGCGGGACGGCACGCCGATCCGGTCGCGCAGCTCGGGCTCGAGGCGATCGGCACCACCGATCACTTCTCGCGGTGGGCGGCGGTCTTCGCGGCGCCGTCGGCGGTCGTGATCGACAACGCGCTCGGCGCGCCCGTCACGGCGGCGCTTATCGCGACCCGGCCCCTCGCGCCCGAGGACGACCCCGCCGTCGCGTGGACGTTCTCCATCCCGCGCGCGTCCGAGCTCTCGTTCACGCTGGACGCCGGCGCGATCGCGGAGCTCGAGCTGCTCCCCGGCGACTACCTCTTCCGCGTCAGCGGCGCGGGCGCGGCGCGCTGCGTGCTCGTCCGCGTTCCCACCGGGGCGAGCCCACCGCCCGTCACCCTCGACGCGTCGGCGATGGAGTGCGCGCCTCCCGAGGTCACGCTCGCGGCGCCGAGCGAGGTCGTCTTCGTCGGCGATCCGGTGACGCTCACCGGGCTGGCGAGCAGCAGCGCGCCGACGCTCGAGTACTGGATCAACGTGACCGGCGGGCGGCTGAGCACGTCCCGTCGCGGGATGATCTCGTCCGGCGAGCCGCTCTCGATCGCGTGGGCGGGGACGCGGCCGGGGACCTTCGAAGTGTTCCTCACCGTCTACGACGGCGCGGACGTCTTCGGCGAGGCGCGCGCGATCGTCGTCGTGCGCGGCAACGAGCGCCCGCACTTCGTCTCGCTGACCACCGACCCGCGCCGCGTGACGCAGCGCCTGCGCACGCAGGGCGACGCGCTGCCGCCGGGCGCGGAGCCGGAGGACGTCCCCGGGCTCACGTCGCTCACCGCCGTGGCCGAGGACCCCGACG
>JAYRVK010000331.1:0-3375 GCA_041918555.1 Sandaracinaceae bacterium | reverse complement strand
GGCGCGGTGCACGCGCCCGCGGCGATGGCCCCGTCGAGCTCGCCGAGCGAAGCGCCGGCGCGCGCGAGCCCGATCGCGCAGCGCGCGCCGCTCGCGCGCTCGACCGCGAAGCGGAGCTCGACCGCCTCGAAGCCGTCGAGCCGCGGATCGAACGCGGCGGGGCTCGCCGGGTCGGGCGCGACCTCGGGGGGGGGCGCGAGCGCGCCCTCGTCGACGGCGGTGTACACGATCGGCGTCCCCTCGCAGCCGAGCGCGAGGACGAAGAGGGCCGCACGTACCGAGGCCGCCCGCCGCATCGGGGGACACTGTAGCAGCGGAGCGGCGCCGCGTTCAGGCCTGGCAGAACAGGGTCACGTCGTGGGAGTGGAGATCGACCCCCATGTCCTCCGACGAGGTGATCGTCACGCGCGTCCCCGCCGCGATCATCGCGAAGTGGGCGGCGGTCACGAGCACCGTGTGCGGGTGCCGCGAGTCGCCGGTGATGTCGTACGTCACGTCCACGCCCGCCATGACGTCGCTCAGCGGGACCTCGATGGTGTGGTCCAGGCCCATCGGGTGCCGGTTGGTCATCTCGTAGCCGATGGAGTTGCAGGCCTGCGGGCCCGCGTCGGTGCCGCCGCCGCCCGCGTCGGTGCCGCCGCCGCCGCCGTCGGCGCCGCCGCCGCCGCCGTCGGTGCCGCCGCCGCCGCCGTCGCAGGCGGTCAGCCAGACCGCGCCGGCGATCCCGAGGGTGCCGGTCAGGAGCTCTCGTCGAGTGAGGTGCTTGGTGCTGCTCTCGTCGCTCATCGGCCAGAACCTAGCGCATCGACGGCCGCGCGAGCACCTCTTCTTCACATGTGCTTAGATGCGCGCCATGCGGGGGAGCTCGAGGTTCACGGCGGCGTGCGCGCTGCTCCTGGTCGCGCTGCCGGCGTGCGGCGGCGGCTACCGCGCGTGGGCCGAGGCGCCCTCGCCGGACGTGTCGCCGGGCGCGGCCTACGGCGGGCTGGCCACCGGGTCCGCGGGCGACGTGATGGAGGCCGAGTACCAGTCGCGCACGACCTCGACCGAGGCGGATCTCGGCGGGCAGGGCTACGCCGGCGGCGGCGCGCCGCCCGCGGCGGGAGAGGACGAGCGCCCGCGCTACGCCCAGGCCGATCCCCCGGACGGCGAGCCGCGCACCGCCACCGACGCGCGTCAAGGACCGTTGCTCATCTACACGGCGAACGTCGCCCTCGCGGTGCACCAGGTCGCCGACCAGCAGACCCGCATCGAGGCGCTCGTGCGCGAGGTGGGCGGGCACCTGCACCACCGCGGCGACGCGGAGATCACGGTCCGCGTGCCCGCCGAGGCGTTCGAGTCCGTGCTCGCGCAGATCCTCGAGCTCGGCGACGTGCTGAGCCGGGACGTGTCGGTGCAGGACGTGAGCGAGGAGTTCCACGACCTCCAGACGCGGATCCGCACGCTCGAGGCGATGTACGCCCGGGTCTCACAGCTCCTCGCGAGCGCGAACGACGTCGAGAACGCGCTCGCCGTCGAGCAGCACCTCGAGCGCATCACCCTCGAGCTCGAGCGCATCCGGGGGCGGCTGCGGTTCCTCGCGGACCGCGTGGCGTTCTCCACCATCACCGTGCGCTTCACCGAGCGCGCGACGGTCACCACGCCGACCTTCGAGCTGCCCTTCGCGTGGCTGCGCTCGCTCGGGCTCGAGAACCTCATGAGGCTGCAATGAGACTTGCGATCCTCGCTCTCGGTCTCGCGGCCGCGGGGTGCGGCCCGTCGATCACCCTCGAGCTCCCGGAGCGCTTCGTGAACCTCAACGAGGACTCGGAGCTCCGGCGCGAGCAGTACGCGTACCGAGCGACCACGCCCGACGGGGTCGTCGTCGGCGTGCAGCGGCTCGACCTGCGGGTGAACAGCGCGCTCGCGTTCTGGAGCGAGGCGGTCATGCGGCGCCTGCGCGATCAGCAGGGCTACGCGCTCCTCGGCGAGGAGGACGTGAGCGCGGCGAGCGGGGAGCGCGGGCACCTGATGCGCTTCGGGCGCGACGTCGAGGGCCACGCCTACCGCTACACCGTCGGGCTCTTCGTCACCGAGAGCCACATCTGGGTGGTCGAGGCGGGCGGCCGCGAGGACGCGTACACGCCGCTCGAGGCCGACATCGAGCGCTCGATCCGCGCAATGCGGCTGTAGCTCAGCGCGGCGTGATCTCCTGGCAGAAGAGGGCGAGACGGTCGAGCGAGTCCGGGATCCCCAGAGGGCTGCTGCCCGGCGTGTAGCCGCCCTGGAAGCCGCGGACGACCTGGCCCGCCGAGCAGTCGTACGGACCGAACCAGGGCCCGGCCGGCGTGATCGGCACGCTCTCGATCAGCACGATGTCACCCGGCGTGAGCTCGAAGCGCAGGCCGGGCTGCTCGCGCCCGATCACCGCGATGCGCGAGCAGTGGAGCTCGATCGCGTCGATCACCGCCCGTCCCATGAACATCGTGAGCGCGGCGCTGAAGCCGGTGAGCACCTGGCCCGCGGGGCAGGGGTAGGTGCCCCATGCGTCGCCGCCCCGCATCGGCAGAGTGCGGTGCGTGCCTGGCTCCACCGTCCAGAAGGGCGCCATGCCACCCGGGCGGTTCGCGACGTACGCGGGGTCGCGGCAGCTCGTCCACATGCCCTCGATGTGGTTCCCCACCTGATCGACGGTGAGGTCCCACGCGACCGAGTCGCCGGGGCAGAGGTCGTCGAACGGGATCGCCCCGGGGCTCGACCCCACCGCCGCCGTGTACTCGGATGCGCCGCCCGTGATCCCGGTCGGCGCGGGCCCGCAGTCGCTCGCGCACGTGTCGCCTAGCTCGGCGCCGTTGCAGCACGCGTCGGGGCAGCTCGCCGAGCGCGTGCACGACTGCATCGCGGTGCGCATCGTCGAGCCCGAGCACGAGCCCGCCGCGCACACGGGCGTCCTGCACGTGGCCGACTGCGTCCCCATCATCAGGTCGCACCCGGATCCAGTGCACGCGTCGAACGGCCCGCAGAGCTCCATGCCGCACGCGGTGCCGTTCGCGAGGGTGGCGTCCGCGGGGCAGCCGGGTCCGTCGCCGGGGCAGCTCTCGGCGGGGTTGCACGCGTCCCCGGCGGGACGGCACGTGGTGCTCGCCGGCTCGAAGCCATCGGCGGCGCAGCTCGTCGACGATCCGTCGCAGGTCTCGGGCACGTCGCACACGCCCGTCGCCGCGCGGCACTCGAAGCCGAGCGGGCGGCGCGCGTCGCCCGGGCAGGTGGTGTCGACGCCCGAGCACGTCTCGTTGACATCGCAGGGCCCGACCGCGCCGCGGCATTCGGTGCCCGGGAGCTGCAGCACGTCGCCGGGGCAGCCGGTGCTCACGCCGCTGCACGTCTCCGCGGCGT
>JAYRVK010000330.1:0-8022 GCA_041918555.1 Sandaracinaceae bacterium | reverse complement strand
GGGGTGCCGCTCGGGCTTCGGGCTCCACATCGCGGTGCGCGCCGCGCGCGCCGGCCACACCGTCTACGCCGGCCTGCGCGACCTCGCGACGAAGGACGCGCTCGTCGAGGCGGCCGCGGGCCTCGACGTCCGACCCGTGCAGCTCGACGTGCTCGACGCGGCGCAGCGCGAGGCCGTCGTGCGCGCGATCGTGGACGAGCACGGGCGCCTCGACGCGCTCGTGAACAACGCCGGCGTCGCGCTCGGGGGCTTCCAGGAGCAGATCGCGGAGGACGAGCTGCGCCGGCTCTTCGACGTGAACGTGTTCGCGCCGTGGGCGCTCACCAAGCTCTGCCTCCCGCACCTGCGCGCGCAGGGCGAGGGGATCGTCGTCAACATCACCTCCATGGCCGGGCGGCAGGCGATGCCCGGCCTGGGCGCGTACGCGGGCAGCAAGTTCGCGCTCGAGGGGATGACCGAGGCGCTGCGGCACGAGCTGCGTCCGTTCGGCGTGCGCGTGGTGCTCGTGGAGCCCGGGCCCTACCGCACCGACATCTTCGGGCGCAACCGCACGATCGCCGCCGCGACCGCGGTGACGGGCGGCCCCTACGCAGCCTACGTGCGGCGCATGGAGGCGCTCGTCGAGAAGATGGAGGCGCGGATGGGCGACCCCGTCGAGGTCGCCGACCTCGTGGTGCGCCTCCTCGTCGATCCGCGCCCGAAGCTCCGCTACCCGCTCGGGCCCGGCGTGCCCGCGCGGGTGTGGTCGCGGCGGGTGCTCCCGTTCGAGGGCGTCGAGCTCCTCGTGAAGCGGATCATCGGGTTCTGAGCCATGAGCGCGAAGGACGCGGACCCGAGCTCCGAGGCCTTCGACGCGCTGCGCGCGGCGCACGCGAGGATGGGCGCGCTCCTCGCTTCGCCGCGCGTGGGCCTGATCGAGCTCGCGAAGGCCTACCAGGAGCTCGCGCTCGCGATGGCGGAGATGGCGCGCCGGAGCGGCCGGCCCAGCCTGCGCTTCGACGCGATCGTGCGCGCCATGGATCTGCGCACGCCCAAGTCCGCGCTCCGTGCGTTCGTCGAGGGGGGGTGACGCGGGCCGGGAGTGGATCCACGCTCCGCCCGCTCCCTCGATGCGCAGCCTCTACCACGTCGTCGTCCGCAGCGTGCTCGCGGTGGTCGTGCTCTTCCCGATGTGGCTCGCCTACGCGGTCCCGTTCTTCCGCCAGAAGAAGCTCGGTCACTCGATCGCGCCCGAGGTCTGGGAGAGGAAGCACCGGAAGTACGCCCGCCGCTTCTACTGGCTCGCGGTGACCATGCGCGGCGGGCTCATCAAGGTGGGCCAGATCCTCTCGACCCGCGTGGACCTGCTCCCGCCCGGCTGGACGCAGGAGCTCGCCGGCCTGCAGGACGAGGTCGACCCGATGCCCTGGGCGGAGCTCGAGCCGCACCTCGAGCGCACGTACGGCCGTCACCCCGACGAGCTCTTCGCGTCGCTCTCGCGCGAGGCGCACGCGGCGGCGAGCTTCGGGCAGGTCCACCGCGCCAAGACGAGAGACGGGCGCGACGTCGCGCTGAAGATCAAGTACCCGGACGTCGAGCGGAAGCTCCGGATCGACCTCTTCTTCTTCGGCAAGGCCGTGCGGCTCTTCAACGTGTTCCTCCCGAAGATCTCGCTCCGGCCGATCTACGAAGAGATCTCGCGCGCGCTGACGACCGAGCTCGACTACGAGCAGGAGGCGCGCTTCACCCGCATCGTGCACGACCACTTCGAGGGTCGGCCCGGCGTGTTCATCCCCGCGGTGATCGACGAGCTCACGACGCGCGACGTGATCTGCACGACGTGGTTCGAAGGGCAGAAGATCACCAAGCCCGAGCTCCTCGCGTCCGAGGACCTGGATCGCGACGCGCTCCTCGAGCGGCTGCTCTCGACGTGGATCCAGATGATGTACGTCGACGGCGTCTTCCAGAGCGACCCGCACCCGGGGAACCTCCTCGTGCGCGTCGAGGACGGCCAGCCGATCCTCGGCGTCGTGGACTTCGGGCAGGTGAAGGTCCTGACGCGCGAGTTCCACCAGAAGCTCGTCGCGAGCGTGATGGCGTTCGCGATGGGCAACGAGGACATGTTCGTGGGCTCGCTCGTCTCGCTCGGGCTGTTCCCCGAGTCCGAGAAGGAGAAGCTCGCGCCGCTCGTCGCCAGGCTGATGCGGCGGCTCCGCGAGCGCCGCCCGGCCGAGGGCGAGGAGCTCGACTTCGCGGCGCTCCGCGAGCTGGTGCTGAGCACGCTCGACGAGATGCACGGCGTGGTGATCCCGCAGGAGCTCGTGCTCTACGGGCGCACCTTCGCGCTCCTCGCGGGCGTCACGCGCGCGATCGCGCCGCGCTCGAACCCGCTGAGCGTGGCCAAGCCTCTAGTGACGCAAGCCCTGTTGTCGGGAGGGCCGCCCCCCGACCCGACCGCTCACAAGCGCAAGAGCGCGTCCGCGAGCGAGCCCCACTGGGGCCCCGCCTCGACCACGGTGTAGCCGGGGAGGCTCTCCACGCGCCGGACCTCGCGGGCCGAGAAGCCCCAGAGCGCGACGCGGCAGCCGTCGGGCACCCGGGGCAAGAAAGCTTGCAGCGTGGTGACGTCGACGGCCGGCCGGTACCCGTCGACCACGACGAGCACGGGGCCACCGCGGGTCTCGATCGCGGTGATGAGCTCGAACGCGTCGCGGACGCGGCCGAGGTCCGCGAAGGAGCCGACCTGCCGCTTGAGCTCCTCGAGCGAGTCGGCGGTGACGACGAGCAGGCGCAGCGGCGCCTCGTCGCGGCGGGGCGGCGGGAAGCTCGACGAGCGCGAGGGCGGCAGGATCGAGCGCGGTCGGTCCGAGTCGCTCGGCCGCGCGGTCACGCCGCTCGAGATCACCTCGAGGATCGGGCCGAGATCGCGCACGAACGAGTCCGCGACCTCGGCGCCGACGAGCTCCACGATGGCGAGACGGAGCGAGCCCTCGGCGAGCTCGCGGACCCGCTGCGGGTTCTCGGGGATCCGCGTCCGTCCCGCGCGCTCGAGGCCGCGGCGCAGGACCTCCTCCGCCAGCTCCGGGGTCATGAGCGCGCCCAGCACCTCGAGCACGGTCTGCCCGATGGGGCCCTTGGCCCGAGACTGCACGAGGGCGCTCACGGGGCGGAAATGTACGGGCAGACGGGCCGGGATTCCAGAGCGTCGTTGCTGCCGGGGCGGCGGCCGCTCATGTTGGCGGCATGCGCGTCCTCTGGCTCGCGAGCGCCCTGTTCGTCGGCTGCGCGCCCCACGTCGGGCCCGACGGGCTCGCCGTCGGCGGGCCGTGCATCGACGAGTTCGACTGCGTGACGGGCTCCTACTGCCTGCGGCGCAGCGACTTCCCGAATGGAACGTGCACGACGAATTGTCGCGGCCACGGCGACTGCCGCGGGGACAGCCTCTGCGTGGAGCTCGAGTCCGGGGTGTGCCTCCTCGCCTGCGACGCGGACGCCGACTGCGGCCGCGAGGGCTACGGCTGCCGCGAGCTCGAGGCGCGGGGCGAGACCGCACGCGTCTCAGTCTGCACGGGGGGGTAGCCCCGGATCGAACGGCGCCTCGGGGTCGAGCCGCTTGGCGACGACGAGGATCCCGTAGAGGCCCGCGAGGAGCATGGTGACGAGGCCCGCGCGCTCGACGTCGCGGTGCTCGAGGTGCTCGGTGCACGCGGCCTCGACGGCCCCGATCCAGGTGCGCAGCGCGGCGCGGAACACGGGGCGCGGCTCCTCGATCCCCATCGCGTGCAGGGCGCGCTCGATGATCCGCGCGCGCGTGGCGTCGACGATCTGCGCGACCTCGGGGTCGTTGCCGACGCCGCTGCGCATCAGCGCCATGTACGCCGTCTCGTGCTCCTCCGCGTAGTCGAAGTACGCGTCGAGCCCCGCGCGCGCGCGCTCGGGCTCGGGGATCGTGTCGGGCGTGTCGGTGCGCTCGACGAGGCGCTCGGCCGCGTGGACCACGCACCCCACGTAGAAGGCGCGCTTGCCCCCGTAGTAGTGGTAGAGCAGGCCCTTGCTCACGCCGGCCGCCGCCGCGATGTCGTCGATCGAGACCTCGTCGTAGGCGCGCTCCGCGAACAGCCCGAGCCCGAGCTCGAGGAGCTGCGCGCGGCGCGCGTCGAACGAGAAGCGGGTCCGGGCCGGGCTCGGCACGGCGCGATCATCCCGCACCGTTGACTTCGATTCAACACGGCCCCAGACTCCCGCTGAACTCGGTTCAGTAGAAAGGAGCCCACGATCATGCACGCGGCCCCCTCCGAGCCCCGCCCGATCCGCGTCCGCAAGCTGGACTTCCCCTTCGCCGACGCCGACGTCCCGCGCTGGTGGTTCTACGACAACCCGCTGATCACCCACGGCTCGAACGGGCTCAACCTGCTCTTCCCCGAGGGCGAGCGCTTCTTCATCCGCTCGGTGAAGCACTACCTCGATCGCATCGAGGACCCCGGGCTCCTCGCGCGCATCAAGGGCTTCTTCGGACAGGAGGGCCGCCACGGTCACGAGCACGAGCGCGCGAACAAGCTCCTCGAGCGGCACGGCTACGACCTCTCGCGCTTCCTCGCGCTCTACGACCGTTGGGCGTTCGGCTTCCTCGAGCAGCGCTTCCCGCCGATCCTGCGGCTCAGCACCACGGTCGCGTGCGAGCACTTCACCGCGACGTTCGCGCACAACGCGTTGACGAAGGACTTCGTCGAGGGCGCGCACCCGATCATGCAGCGGCTGATCCGCTGGCACGCGTGCGAGGAGATCGAGCACAAGTCGGTCGCCTTCGACGTGCTCAAGACCGTCGATCCGCGCTACTCGATCCGCGTGGCCGGCCTCGTGATCGCGACGACGCAGCTCGTGGGCTGGTGGATCCTCGCGACGCGCCTGCTCGTCGAGCAGGAGGGGCTGAGCAAAGAGGACATCGCGCGCTACCGCGCGGAGGCCGAGCGGCTGCGCGGCGACGGGGGCGGCATCAGCTGGGAGGTCATCCGCGAGGCCTTCGTCGAGTACCTGCGGCCCGACTTCCACCCCGACGACCGCGACGACTACCACCTCGCGAGGGACTACCTCGCGAGCATCGGCGAGGCGTGAGCTTGTTCGGCGGCGCGTGACTCGGCACGATCCCTTCGTGCGGCGCGCGCTCCTCTTGGCGGCGCTCGGGCTCGTGCCCGGGTGCGGCATGATCCTCGACCTCGATCCCCCCGACGACGCGGGCGCGCCCGCCGGCTTGGACGCGGGCGCCGGCGACGGCGGCGCGTCGATGGACGCGGCGCGACCGGACGCGGGCCCGCCTCGCGAGTGCGCGCGCGACGAGGACTGCGACGACGACGTGTTCTGCAACGGCGCGGAGCACTGCGCGCTCGGAGTCTGCTCGGGCGGGACGCCCGTCGGGTGCGACGACGGGATCGCCTGCACCGAGGACCGCTGCGCGGAGGACGCGAAGGCCTGCGCGCACCGCCCCGACGACGGGCGCTGCGTCGCGCCGGGCCTCGTCTGCCTCAGCGGCCTGTGCGACGCGACGATCGGCTGCGTCGTCGCGCGCGACGACCGCGCGTGCGACGACGGCGTCGGGTGCACGCTCGACGGCTGCACGGTCGATGGGTGCGAGCATTCCCCGACCGACGGGCTGTGCGGCGAGGACGAGTTCTGCGACCCCTTTGCGGACTGCGCCGCGATCCCCGACTGCACGAGCGCGACGGACTGTCCGCCGCTCCAGTGCAACGGGACGCCCGAGTGCGTCGAGGGCGCGTGCGAGTACACCCCGATCCCGCGCGACGCGTCGTGCACCCACCCCGATCCTTGTGTCCCCGCGTTCTGCGACGAGGGCGCGTGCCTCATCGGCCCCGCGATGACCTGCGCGACCGCGATCGATCCCACCACGTGCACCCTCGAGCAGTGCGCGCGCGACGAGACGGGCGGCTCGGTGGACTGCGTCCCGGTGCCGCGCACCGGGTCGTGCGTTGCGACGATGCCTTGCACCAACGCGCTGTGCACCGCCGGGATGTGCGTCGAGACGAGCGCGTGCCCGCCACCCTCCGATGCCTGCCACCTGCCCGTCTGCACGGGGGGGGGGTGCGGCGAGGTGACGCTCGCGTGCGGTCCCAACGCCACCTGCGTTCCGTCCGCGATGGGCGCGACGTGCGCCTGCAACCCGGGCTTCCGGCAGTGCGCGGCCGGCGAGTCCGGCTGCAACTGCCCCGTCCTGCCCGACGCCGGCCCACCCGACGCGAACGTCACCGTGTCCGACGGGGGCTTCCCAGCGCTCGACGCCTCCGCGGCGAGCTGTCGGCTCGGCCTCGTCGACTGCGACGGCGACGGCACGTGCGAGTGCGACACGCTCCTCAGCCGCTGCGACCCGGACCTGCGCCGGTGCCGGTGCCTGCTCACGTGCGGCATCACCCGCGAGTGCTGCAACGACCGGTTCCTCGACGTCGGCTACTGCGCGCCGCGCGGCACGTGCCCGCCCTGAGCACCTGTTCTTTCGTTCAGCCATCGTGCTAGGTTGGCCGCGATGATCGGACGGCTCCGCGGCGCCATCCTGGAGCGGCTCCCCGACGGCTCGTGCATCGTCGACGTGGGCGGGGTCGGCTACGAGGTGTTCGTGCCGCTCGGCACGCTCGGCCGGCTCCCCGACGCGCCCGAGGCGGTGACCCTGCACGTGCACACACACGTGCGCGAGGACCAGCTCGCGCTCTTCGGCTTCGCGCGCGAGGAGGACAAGCGCGCGTTTCGCACGCTGCTCGGGATCTCGAACGTCGGGCCCAAGCTCGCGCTGGCGATCCTCGGGTCGATGAGCGCGAGGGAGCTCGCGGCCGCGATCGCGACGCAGGACGCGACGCGCTTCAAGGGCATCCCCGGCGTCGGCAAGCGCACCGTCGAGCGGCTGCTCCTCGAGCTCAAGGACAAGCTCGGGTTCGTGGTCGCGGTCGGCGCGCCCGCGCCCGCGCCCCGCGGCAACGGCGCCGCGGCCGCGGCGCCCGACGCCTCGCCCCTCGGCCAGGTGCGGACCGCGCTGGTGGCGCTCGGCTTCAAGCCCGCGCAGGCCGAGAGCGCGGTCGCCGCGATCGCCGAAGACGCCCAGCCCGACGATCCCTTCGAGACCCTCTTGCGGCGCGCGCTCGCGCAGACGGGCTGAGCATGCCGATCGCCCCCGGCGCCCCCCCCCACGACCCCGAGCTCCTCGACCCGAGCGCCGCCGACGCGGAGGCCCGCGAAGAGGCGAGCCTGCGCCCGACGCGGCTGCGCGACTTCGTCGGCCAGCCCTCGCTCGTCCAGAACCTCGAGGTCTACGTGAAGGCGGCGCGCAAGCGCGGCGCGGCGCTCGATCACGTCCTGCTCTTCGGCCCGCCCGGCCTCGGCAAGACCACGCTCGCGTTCATCCTCGCCGAGGAGCTCGGCAAGCAGATCACCGTGGCCCACGGCCCCGCGGTCGAGCACAAGGGCCAGCTCGCCGCGCTCCTCACCAAGCTCGAGCCCGGCGACGTGCTCTTCATCGACGAGATCCACCGCCTGAGCAACGTGGTCGAGGAGAACCTCTACACGGCGATGGAGGACTTCCGCATCGACATGGTGCAGGGCGACGGGCCGATGGCGAGCGCGTGGACGCTCAAGCTCTCGCCGTTCACGCTCGTCGGCGCGACCACGCGCACGGGGCTCCTCACGGGGCCCATGCTCTCGCGCTTCGGGATCGAGGCGCGGCTCGACTACTACGACCCCGGCGCGCTCGCGCGGATCGTGCGCCGGAGCGCCGACATCCTCGACGTGCGCGTCACGCCCGAGGCGTGCGAGGAGATCGCGCGGCGCGCCCGCGGGACGCCGCGGATCGCGAACCGGCTCCTGCGCCGGGCGCGCGACTTCGCGGACGTGCTCGGCGACGGCACCCTCGATCACGCGGCGGCCAAGGAGGCGCTCGCGCGGCTCGAGGTCGACGAGGCGGGGCTCGACGAGATGAACCGCCGGTTCCTGCGCGTGATCATCGAGACCTACGGCGGCGGCCCGGTCGGGATCGAGGCGCTCGCGGCG
>JAYRVK010000329.1:0-5316 GCA_041918555.1 Sandaracinaceae bacterium | reverse complement strand
CCGACCAACGCGGCCGCAAGCCCGACCTCAGCCTCTACCTCCGGGGCACCTCGCGCTCGGGCGCGCGCGACGCGGTGCAGGCGCTCCCACCGGACGTCGTCGTCGAGGTCATCAGCGCGACGCCCGCGGACGCGCGGCGCGACCGCATCGTCAAGCCGGACGACTACGCCGAGGCCGGCGTCGGGAGCTACTGGCTCGTCGATCCCGAGCTCCGGTCCCTCGAGATCTGGGAGCTCGACCCGGGCGGTCGGCACATCCGCGCGGTGAGCGCGACCGGCGGGAGCGCGGAGACCGAGCGGCTGCCGGGCCTGCGCCTCGACCTCGACGCGCTGTGGGCCGACCTCGACGCGGAGCTCACCGCGGACGACGGATGAGGCGTTCGGGTCGCGCCCGTCTGGTAGCCTCTCCCCCGTGCGGCGGCTCGCGCTCATCGCCTCGCTCGTCGGCCTCGCCGGCTGCGACCCCGACTCGTGCCTCCACACGGACGGCGACTGCACGGTGCCGACGCCGTGCGGCGCGCTCGCGATCGCGTGCGAGGGCGGCGTCGCGCCGACCGTGCGGGTCATCGCGCCCGGCGAGCGGATCCCGGGCGGCATCGACGCGCTCGCGTCGCCGGGGGACGTGGTCCTCTCGAACGGGGTGATCACCGCCGTGATCGACGCGATCGAGCACCCGCACTACGTGGCGCCGACGGGTGGCAACCTCCTCGATCTCACGAGCGCCGCGCAGAACGACGACTCGCTCACCCACGTCTTCCACGGGGTGGGCCTGCTCCCCGAGGACACCATCGCCTACGAGCGCCTCACCACCGAGGCGGGCTCGGGCTGGGTCGCCGTGCAGGTGCACGGCTCGCTCGCGGGCGTCCCCGAGGGGCGCGTCGCGACGCGCTACGAGCTGCGCGGCTGCGAGCCCGGGATCCGCGTGCGCACCGAGATCGTGAACCTCGCGCGCGAGCCCCGGTCGTGGAGCCTCGTCGACGCGTGGTACTGGAGCGGCCGCGAGGCGCTCCCCTTCGCGCCGGGGCCGGGCCGCGGCTTCGAGCAGCCGGGCCTCGTCTCGCCCGTCGAGACCTCGTGGGAGCCGATGCCCTTCATGGCCGCGAGCGCCCACGTCGACCCCGGCGCCACCTACTTCGAGGTGGCGTGCGACCGCCCGGCGCTCGAGGGCTGGCACACGGAGCAGCTCTCGGCGGTCGGCCTCGCGCCGCGGATCGTGCAGCCGCGCGACTTCGAGAGCTTCGAGCGCTTCATCGGCGTCACCGCGGGCCGGAGCATCGCCCCGGCCGCCGATCACGCGCTCGGGATCCGCGAGGCGCTCTTCGGCGAAGCGCGGGTCGAGCTGCGCGGGCGCCTGCGCGACACGGCGCCGTTCGGCGACGAGGTCCGCGCGAGCGTGCTCGTCGAGGAGGGCACCCTCGCGACGCCGCCCGAGGAGCGCGTGCCGTGGACGCAGGTCACGCCGCGGATCGACGGCGCCTTCGACGTGCAGGTCCCCGCCGGCCGCGACTACGTGGTGACGGTGCGCGCGTTCGGACGCGACGTGGCCACCGTGGAGGCGCCCGCGCGCGCGGGCGACGTCGACGTGGGCGGGATCGACCTCGCGCCGGCCGCCGCGCTCGATCTGTCGGTGACGCTCGACGGAGCGCCGGACTGGGTGCAAGTCTTCGTGCACCCTGCGGACGACGCGACCGACGAGGCCGTGCGCGCGCACCTCTTCGGGGGCTTCTTCGAGTGCGCGCCGCTCCTCGGGAGCGCGACGGGCGGCTCGCCCGCGTGCAACCGCGTGCTCGTGAGCGGGAGCGAGTCGGTGGCGGTGCCGCCGGGGCGCTACGACGTGTTCGCGACCGCGGGGATCTTCGCGACGGTCGCACGGCAGACGGTCACCGTCGCGGCGGGCGAGCGCGCGGCGGTGTCGCTCGCGATCGAGCGCCTCCCCGTCGCGCCCGCGGGCACGCTGAGCGCGGACTTCCACGTGCACGGCGGCGCGAGCTTCGACAGCACCGTGCCGGACCTCGATCGCGTCGCGGCGTGGCTCGCGGCCAACGTCGAGGTGATCGCGGCGACCGATCACGACGTCGTCTGGGACTACGCCGACGCGCGCGCGGCGCTCGGCGCGGACGCGCGGCTCGCGGTGCGCGTCGGGCTCGAGGCGACCGGGCACGTGCTCTTCGATCTCACGCCGGGCGAGGCGATCCCGCAGGTGATCGGGCACTGGAACGTGTGGCCGCTCGCGTTCTCGCCGGGCGATCCGTACCGCGGCGCGCCGTGGGACGAGCTCGTCGAGCCGGGCGCGCTCTTCGATCGCTTCGTCGAGGCGGGCTGGCCGCGCGAGACCGGCGTGATCCAGCTGAACCACCCGTGGTCCCCCTCGCAATTCGGCCGCGATCTCGGGTTCCCGCGCGCGGTCGGGGTCGACGCGCGCGTCCCGCTCCCGCGCGAGTACGACGGAACCGGCCCGGGGCTCGTGCTCCGCACCCCGCCCGGCGCGGGCTTCGGCAACGCCGAGTACCACACGCAGGAGGTGATGAACGGCACGGCGAACGAGGACCTCCAGGCGTTCCGCGCGTACTGGTTCTACCTCCTCCAGCAGGGCATCGTGCGCGCGGGCACCGGCAACAGCGACTCGCACGGGCTCGTCGACAACGTGCTCGGGACGCCGCGCACGATCGTGTGGACCGCGGAGACGGTGCCCGGGCTCGACGGCGCCGCGTTCGACGCCGACGTGCGCGCGGGCCGGATGATCGGGACGAACGGGCCCGTGATCGAGGTGAGCACCACCGACGCGGGCGGCGCCGCGCGCGCGCCGTCGATCGACGCGTTCATGCCGGCGCCGGGGGCGATGCTCTCGCTCCGCGTGAGCGCCGCGCCGTGGGTGCCCGTCGACGAGGTGCGGATCGTCGTCGACGGGACCGTCGTCCGCACGCTGCAAGCGGAGTTGTCGACGCCGAGCGACCCGTTCGGCACCGACGGCCTCGTCCGCTTCGAAGGCGAGATCGCGCTCGCGGAGATCCTGCCGGCCGGATCGCGCGACGCGTGGATCGTGATCGAGGCGGGCGCGCCGCTCCCGATCACCGGCGACCTCGACTGCGACGGGATCCCCGACACCGGCGATCAGGACGGCGACGGCGACGTCGACTGGCAGGACGTGGAGCGCGACGATCCGCTCGACGAGGCGCCCGCGGGCTGTGATCCGGACCAGGAGATCGGGCCGCTCGGCCACCCGCCGCGGCCCGCGCGCGACGCGGCCGGCTACGCGTTCCTCGCGGTCACCCCCGACGGCTGGCCGTTCGCGTTCACCAACCCCCTGCTCCTCGACCGCGACGGCGGCGGCTTCTCCGGGCCGGGGATGGACGCGCCGTGAGGGCCTTCCTTCTCCTCATCGTCCTCGCGCTCCCCGCCGCCGCGCGCGCGCAGGGCGCGTGCGACACGGATCTTCCGTCGCGGCCCGTCGGTCCGCTGCAAGTGGGTGAGCTCGACGGCTTCCTCGCGGTGCCCCACCGCGCGTGCCCGCGCGACGAGCTCGCGCTCGGCGGCGATCTCCTGCTCGTCGCGCACTCGGACGATCTCTACGGGAACCTCCACGTGAACGCGCGCGGCCGGATGAGCGCGCTCCTCGGCGATCCGCGCGTCGAGGCGTTCCTCGAGTGGGAGCTCTTCCGCTACCAGGCGCTCTTGAGCGCGGTGAGCGCGAGCTACGTCGGCCTCGGCTATCTGGCGTGGGGCGCGAGCGGTCAGCTCGCGGAGGGCGACGGGATGGTGCTCGCGCTCACGGGGCGCATGGTCCTGCCGACGACCACCGGGCTCGATCAGGGGAGCCAGCCGCTCGCGATGGATCTCGGGCTGAGCGGGGCGTTGGTCTTGAACGAGAGCTTCCGCGCGCACGCCTGGGTCACGGTGCTCGGCTCGGTCGGCGCGGGCGCGGGCCCCGCGGATCCGCGCGTCGGCGCGCGCGTCGGGGGGGGGCTCGACTGGCGTCCCTTCGAGTGGCTCTCGTTCGTCGTCGAGCTGCAGAGCGGCTTCTTCTACCGCGCGCTCCTCGACGTCCTCGCGGTGAACGCGGGCGTGCGGCTCGCGCTCGGGCCCGAGGTCGGCGTGGAGATCGCGGCCGCGCTCCCGATCTTCGGCGAGCGCGCGTTCGACGACGGCGCCCTCCCGCTCGGCGCCGCGCTGATGCTGAGCTGGCGACCGCCGGGAGGCTTCGGCGGCGTGCGCCTCCGCTGATCGCTCCGTCTCGCCGCCGCGTGCGTCTCCCCCTCCGCGCGCGGGAGGGGGTCGGGAGGAGTTGGCCGCGTTGGTCGAGCGTGCGATGCCCCCTCCCGCGCGCGGGAGGGGGTCGGGGGGAGGGCGGCCAACCGGTGTGCCCCCGGCCGAGGTGTGCGTGGGCACGGTGTGCCGCACACCTGCGCGAGGGGGGCCCACCTCCGCATTTCACCGCGGTTTCCCTGGCACGCTCGTTGATGAAGCCCCGTGCGGGAGGTCGCCATGGGACCGGACGCCGCGCTTCCGCTTTCGCTCACCATCCTGCTCGTCTGCGCCAACCCGATGGGCGGCGGCGACGCCGAGACCGGCGAGGGGGGCCTCACCGCCGCGCTCGAGTCGCGCTTCCTCGAGGAGTCCCGCGTGGTCGCCGCGTCGCCGGTCCCGGCCGGGATCGGCGTCGGCTCGCACTACGGCTGGCGCACCAGCACGCGCACCGGTGAGCGGACGTTCCACGCGGGCGTCGACTTCCTCACCCCGACCGGCACGCCCGTCTACGCGGTCCGCGGCGGCGTCGTCGAGACGGTCGCGCGCGAGGGCGAGGGTGGGCGCCGCTTCGCCGGCTACGGGAACGCGGTGGTCGTGCGTCACGACGACGACGGCCGCTGGTCGTTCTACGCGCACCTCGATCGGGTCGACGTGGAGCCCGGTCAATACGTCTTGCCGGGCGACAAGCTCGGCGACGTGGGCGCCACCACCAACGGCCGCTTCCCGAACATGGTCGCCCACCTCCACCTCGAGGTGCGCGAGGGCCGGCCCGACGGCGCCTCGCCGTTCCCCGGCGGCTACGGCCGCTACAACCTCGACCCCGAGGAGTGGCTCGCCGACATGGGCGTGCGCTTCGAGCCCTGCGAGGACGGCCACGAGCACCACGACGAGCCGGTCCTCGTGCTCGCCGAGCCGGCCCCCGAGCCCACTCCGGCCGTGGTCGCGGACTCGACCTACGGCAGCGGCCGCTTCTGATCCCGACCCCGATGACACAACGCAGACCCCGCGTCGTGGCCGAGGCCATCGAGCTCGAGCGTCGCTGCCGGCGCCTCGTCGACGCGATCGCGCGCTT
>JAYRVK010000328.1:0-6687 GCA_041918555.1 Sandaracinaceae bacterium | reverse complement strand
GGCCGCCCCCCCCCCCGTGGGGCAACCCCCCCCGGGGGCCCCTCCCCCCGTGCGACCGCGCTGGCGCGCGTTCGCTCCCCACGCTGCGCGTGGGGGCCCCCTCGGCCGACGGCCGGCGCTACGCGCCGGCCTGGCCTCGATCGACCCTCGGTCGGCCTCGGCTCGCTCGATTTATCGACAGCCTCTGAGCGCGGCTACTCGCTCGGCGCGAACACCCACGTGCGACCGAAGTCCGCGGTCAGCACGATCGCGTTCGGGCTCGCGCCCTCGCGCGCGAGCAGCGCGACCGCGCGCCCCGAGCGAAGCGCGCGCAGATCCGCGATCGCGCTCACCCGCGAGTGCGCGTCGATCACGCGCAGGAGCACGTCGTCCGATCCGTCGGCGGGCGAGAGCCGCGACGTGTAGCCCTCCTCCGCCGAGCCCGTGATCGACAGCGCGCCGAGCGCCTCGTCCTCGATCCCGCGCGCCGCGCCGCCGTGCCGCGTGCGGATCACGAGCGGGGGCGGCGTCGTCTCGACCCTCTCGAACGCCATCCCCGGCCCGTCGTCGGCCATCCACGCCGATCCGTCCGCCGGGAACACCGCGACACCGCCCGTCACCGCCACGATGTTCGTCGTCGCGTCCACCGTGGCGTCGATCATCGCGAGCTCGGGCGTCGTCGCGCCCGGCGCGTAGCGACCCACCACGCCCTCGTTCGAGGCGTTCACCCCGACCCCCCAGATCGCGCCGTCGAAGGTCGGCGCGAACGCGCTCCAGTAGAGGACCGACTCGGGGCGCTCGAGCGCGATCTGCGCGCCCGGCGTGCCGTCCCACGCCACCGTCTGCAGGAGCTCCGCGAAGCAGCTCGCGCGGTTCACATAGCGCATGTCGCAGCGCACCGCGGGGAGACCGCCACGGCGCAGCACGACGATCGCGTCGGGGGTGGGCCAGACCTCCGTCGTCGCGTTGCTCTCGCGCTCGCGCGGGAGCGGCGCGAGCTCGACCATGCGCGCGAGCTCGCTCGGTCCGCGCCCCTCGACCGGGAGCGCCTGCGCCATCAGCGCGTGCTCGGTGCGGCGCTGGTTCACCGTCTCCGCCATCACGCGGATCTGCCGCGAGAGCTCGACGGCGGCCGGCCGCGTCTCGGGCAGGACGCGCCGGTACCAGCGCTCGGGGCTCGTCACGTCGGGCGGCTGCGCGAGCACCGCGGGCACCGCGAAGTAGAGGTGGCTGCTCTCGCGCTGCGCTCGCATCATCAGCGTGCCGAGCTGCTCGCACCCCGCGGCCGCGTCCGCGGCGAGGCCCGCGAAGCGCTCGCGCTCCTCGCGGATCGTCGGGTCCTCCGCGTCGCGCGTGAGCCGCGCCATGTGGCTCATGTGCTCGAGCGCGCGCTCGAGGCTCCAGCCCTCGGGCGCGTCGCCGCGCAGGCTCGCCACGCAGCCGAACGCCGCGCCCGTCACTTGATCGACGAGGGCGCGGTTCGCGGCCTCCTGCTTCTTGTCGAGGAAGAACCACGCGCCGAAGCCGATGGCGCCGAGAAGCGGCAGCGTTCCCAGGGCGATGAGCCACCCCCGGCGAGCGCGCCGGCCGCTCAGCCGCTCGAGATCCTCGTCCATCCGACGCGAGGATACGACGCGCGGTGTCCGATCGGGCATGCTGCGTTCCATGCCCACGTTCGAGGTGGAGGGGAGGGCGGCGCGGTGGGAGCGCTCCGGGTCACTGCGCGGCCGGCCGCTCTTCGTCTTCGCGCACGGGGCCGGCGCGCCGATGACGAGCGCGTTCATGGAGCAGGTGACCGACGGGCTCGTCGAGCGCGACGTGTGCGTCGTGCGCTTCTCGTTCCCGTACATGGAGGAGACGGAGCGATCGGGGAAGAAGCGCGGGCCCGATCCGGCCCGGCGTCTGCTCGCCACGTGGCGCGCCGTCCTCGACGCGATGCGCGACCTGCCGGGCCGCGGACCGCTCGCGATCGGCGGCAAGAGCATGGGCGGGCGCTACGCGTCCATGCTCGCGGCCGCCGGCGACGCGCCCGAGGCCAAGGCGTGTGTCTACTTCGGTTACCCGCTCCACCCGCCCGGGAAGCCCGAGAAGCTCCGCGTGGGACATCTCCGAGACGTCCCCGTCCCGCAGCTCTTCGTGCAGGGGACGCGCGACGAGCTCGCGAAGCAAAAGATCTTGCGGGGTGTCCTGGCGGGCCTGCCCCAGGCCCGCCTGGTCTCCGTGCAGGGCGGCGACCACTCGCTCGCGACGTCGAGGAAGGACCCCCTCGCGGGCAGCGACGCATGGCTCGACGAGGCGGCGCTGTTCCTCCGAGAGCACTGCCGATGAGCGGGTCGCCGATCAGAGGAAGGCGGGCGCGCTCTCCTGCACGGTGAGGGTCAGGCCCGGTTCGCGGTGGATCGACCGCGATCCGTCCTCCGCGTGCTCGGTGCCCGACTCCGCCGCCTCGTCCGCGTCCCAGACGCCGAGGATCAGCCACGTGTCCGCCTCGACCTCGAGCTCGCGCGAGAGCGTGAGGCGCCGTCCATCGACCTCGACGTCGACGACGTGCGCGCCGCGGTCCGCGGCCAGCTCGTACTCGTGGTGCGGCCGGGGCGCGGCCTGCATGTTCCCCGCGTCCAAGGGGCCGGCCAGGATCTCGACCCCGTCGATCCACAGGTGCGTCTCCACGCTCGGCGACGAGCTCTCGTTCGAGAGCACGAGTCGGAGCGTGATCGGCTGCGTGTCGACGATCGGCAGCTCGCCGACGAGCGCGGGTGCGCGGTCGCACCCGAGGGCGACGAGCGTGATGGAGAGGACCGCGGGTCCGGTCCGGAGCAAGTGACTCAAGATGGCACCTCCCGAGGTCCATCGAGCAAGGGCGATGCCAGTCAGGGCGTCGCCAGCGCGCGGCCGAGCCCGCCGCCGCCGCGCGGGGCGAGCGAGGCGCCGACCGGGGGCTCGGGCGGGCGCACGTCCCCCTCCCACTCGGCCATCGTCAGGAGCTCGGTGCGCCGCCCCTGCGGGCGGCCGTTCCAGTCGACGAGGACGTTGCTGCCGGGCTCGCGCGGCACGGGCTCGCCGTTCCACGCGAGGAGCTCCGGCACCCCCCCTGAGACCGCGAAGCGCGCGCCCCCGGCGAGGAGGCGCAACACCCGCACGCGGCCCTCGATCGCCGCGCGGTCGTCCGCCCGCGGCGCGCGCTCGAGGTAGGTCGCGTACGCCGCGAGGGCCGCGTCGTCGAGGCGCAGCCGGTCCGCGATCTCGGCGAGCTCGCGCCAATCCGTCGGCGTCTGCGAGCCCTCCGCGGCGCGGCGCATCAGCGGGAACGCCGCCTCGATCCGGCCCTCCGCGAGCGCGGCCCGGGCCTGCGTGCGGAGCTGGGCGGGGCTCGCCTCGGGCGGCTGCGCGCGCGCCGGTCCTGCGGCGAAGAAGAAGGCCGACGCGAGCAGGACGCGGGCGATCACGGTTCGATTCTGTCACTTGGTATCCTCCGCCGCCATGCCCACGACCGCGGCCGACCCTCGCCGAGAGCTCGCGCTCCTCGCCGATCAGATCCGCCATCACGAGGCGGCGTATCGCCGCGGTGAGCCGGAGATCCCGGACTCCGAGTTCGACGAGATGTTCGATCGCTACACCGAGCTCGCGGACGCGCTCGACGTGCCGGCGGGCGAGCGCCTCGACGCCGCGCCGGGCGCCGATCACACCGAGGGCTTCGAGACCGTCGAGCACCGCGTCCCCATGCTCTCGCTCGAGAAGCTCTCGCCGAGCCGCAAGGACGTCCGCGGCGCGCCGGTCCCGCTCCTCGAGCAGCTCGAGCAGTGGTACGTGCGACGGACCAAGGAGCTCGAGCTCGCGAGCGACGCCCGCCTGCCGCTCCTCGTCGAGCCGAAGATCGACGGGATCAGCGTCTCGCTGATCTACGAGGCGGGCGTGCTCGTGCGCGCGGTGACGAGGGGCGACGGAAAGCGCGGCGACGTGATCACGCGCCAGGTCGAGGAGAGCGGCGCGGTGCCGCGGCGCCTCCCCGGAGTCGAGGGCGGCGCGCTCGAGATCCGCGGAGAGCTCTACTGGCCGACCTCCGCGTTCCAGGCGTACAACGCGCGCCTCGCGAAGGCCGGAGAGCGCACGATCATCAACCCGCGCAACGGCTGCGCGGGCCTCATGAAGCGCAAGGAGCCCGAGGGCCTCGGCGAGGCGGGCGTCCGCTCCTTCCTCTACCACGTCCCGTGGGTCGACGGCCTCGCGCTCCCCGCCTCGCAGAGCGGCATCCTGCGCTGGCTGCACGAGCGGGGCGCGCCCGTCTACCTGGACGAGATCGCGCTCGTCGACGATCCCGCCGCGGCGTTCGCGCACTGCGAGGCGTACGGCGCGCGGCGCGACGCGCTCGACTTCGACATCGACGGGATGGTCATCAAGATCGACGAGCTCAAGTGGTACGCGCGCCTCGGCGAGACGGGGCACCACCCGCACTGGGGGATCGCGTTCAAGTTCCCGCCCGAGCGCAAGGCGACTCGCTTGCTCGACGTGAGCGTGCAGGTCGGCAAGAGCGGCAAGCTCACGCCGGTCGCGCACCTCGCGCCGGTCGAGCTCGCGCAGACCACCGTGTCGCGCGCCTCGCTCCACAACTTCGTCGAGATCGAGCGCAAGGACATCCGCATCGGCGACCTCGTCTTCGTCGAGAAGGCCGGCGAGATCATCCCGCAGGTGGTCGGCGTCGATCGCGGCGCGCGGCCCGAGGGCGCGAGGGCTGTCGCGCGGCCGAGCGCGTGCCCCTCGTGCGGCACGCCGGTCGAGGAGGAGGAGATCTTCGTCTACTGCCCGAACGAGGCGTGCCCCGCGAAGGTGTGCGAGCGCCTCGTCCACTTCGCGAGCCGCGGCGCGATGGACGTCGAGGGTCTCGGCGACAAGCTCGTCGAGCAGCTCGCCCGCACGCTGCGCGTCGCGGAGCCGCACCAGCTCTTCGCGCTCACGGTGCCCGCGCTCGCGGGGCTCGAGCGCATGGGGCAGAAGAGCGCGCAGAACGTCGTCGACGCGCTCGAGCGCGCCAAGGCACGAGGGCTCGCGCGGGTGCTCGTGGGGCTCGCGATCCGGCACCTCGGCGAGCGCATGGCCGAGGATCTGGCGGGCTACTTCGGGAGCGCCGACCGCCTCCTGGAGTTCGCGGGGCGCTACGCGGCCGGCGATCCTGCGGCGATCGAGGCGCTCGCCCCGGAGAAGGGGACCGGCGCGATCGACGGGCTCGCGCGCAAGACCTCCGACGCGATCTTCCACGAGCTCGACTCGCCGCGCGTCCGCGCGATCTTCGCGGGCCTCGCCGCGCACGGGGTGAAGCTCGACGCGGCGCTCGAGCGGCGCGAGGAGGTCGAGGGCGTCGCCGGCAAGACCTTCGTGATCACCGGGACGCTGCCCTCGCTCAAGCGCAAGGAGGCCGAGGAGCTCATCAAGATCGCGGGCGGCAAGCTCAGCGGCTCGGTGAGCAAGAGGACCGACTACGTCGTCGCGGGCGAGGAGGCGGGCAGCAAGCTCGACAAGGCCAAGCAGCTCGGCGTCGCCGTGATCGACGAGGCCCGCCTGCGGGCGCTGCTGGGGAAGGCGTGAGGGCCGGCGCGCTCGCGCTCGCGCTCCTGGCCGGTGCGTGCGGCGGCTCGCGCTACGGCTTCGATCTCCCCGCTCGCGCGTGCCGGCCCGCGGACGACGACGCGAGGCCGTGGGAGTCGCGCGGCTACGGGATGGTCGTCCCCGAGGACGCGCCGCGCCGCGGGGCCGCGCGTCCGCGCGTGGTGATCCAGGCGTTCAGCGACTTCGAGTGTCCGTACTGCGCGCAGGCCGCGCCGACCCTGGACCGCCTGCTCGAGGAGTACGGGGACTGCCTGCAGATCGTGTGGCGCCACCGTCCGCTCGCGCAGCACCCGAACTCGCGCCTCGCGGCGCGCGCCGCCCACGAGATCTACCGGCAGCGGGGCGACGCGGCGTTCTTCCGCTACCACGATCGGCTGCTCGCCGATCAGGCGCACCTCGCGCGCGCCGACCTCGAGCGCCACGCCGCCGCGATCGAGGGCGTGGACCTGGACGGGCTCCGCGCGGCGCTCGACGGGGACGCGCACGTCGACGTGCTCGCGCGGGACCGCGACGCGATCGAGGGGCTCCGCGTCGAGCCCCCGCTCGGTGCGCCGACGTTCTTCGTCAACGGCTACCTCGTGCACGGCGCGCGTCGCCACGCCCACTTCGCGTATCGCGTGGAGCAGGCGCTCGCGGATGCGTACGGCGTGGCGCACGACTGACGGCCCGTGGTACCGATCGGGCCGTGTCGGGGGCTACCAACAACGCCAACCTCTACGCCTGGCTCTATCAGACCTACTTCGGGACCGATCCGGGGGGGCGCGCGACGCTGGAGCAGCAGTACGGGATCGCCGGGCTCGACCCGCACGATCACCAGCGCAACCTCGCCGCGATCATCCAGGCGTATCGCCGCTTCAACAACGCCTGGATCCCGCTCGACGTGGACGCGAACGTGTTCCGCCTCGTCGACGTCAGCGCGCTCCAGCAGCTGACGCAGACGACGATCCAGGCGGTCGCCGCGCCGACGGTGCCGAACGCGCCGCCGCTGATGCGCCTCAACATCCAGTACGTCGCGCCGCCGCCCGCGCCGGCCGCGGGCGCGTTCGGGCCGATGGGCGGCGCCGCGCCGCCGATCCCGGCCGGAGGTGCCGCGCCGGCCGCCGCCGC
>JAYRVK010000327.1:0-5799 GCA_041918555.1 Sandaracinaceae bacterium | reverse complement strand
GGCCGCGCCCGGGGGGCCCCTCCCGGCCCCCGCCCCCCCCCCCCAACCCCCGCCTGGCCGCGCCGCGCGCCGCCCCCACCCCCCCGTCCCGCGGGGGGGCGGGGGGCGGCGGCGCGACGCCCTCGACGCCCGGGACGAGCTCGGTCTCGAAGATGGCGGGCCCCGCGCACCCACCCTCGCGGAGCTCCACGTCGATCGCGTCGACCCGATCGGCGAGCGCCGAGTCCTCGATGCGGAAGCGCCAGGCCACGGTCCCTTCCGCCGTGCAGCCGAGCACGAGCGCGCAGGCGAACAGAGCAGCGAAGCGCACGCGGCATCATCGCACGGCGCCGAGTGGCCCGGCAGGCCCGCGCGAGGGCTCGGTGTGGCCCGACGGACCACAGGTCCGCGTCGAGCCGTCCCCTCGCGCGCGTGGCGCGTCCGTTGCGGAGCGCGACCGCATGCGCAGCACCCCGTGGTTGGCCCTCCTGCTCCTCACCGCGTGCGATCCTCCGCCCGCGAGCCCCGACGCGGGCTCGGGCCCCGGCGCCGACGCGGGCGTGACCCCGCGTCGCGACGGCGGCGGCCCGCCGCCCGGGACCGACGCGGGGCCCGCGCCCGAGCGCGACGCGGGCCCGCCGATCGAGCCCGATCCGCCGGGCCCGAGCGACGTCGACTTCGCGATCGACACGTTCGCCGACCGCCGCGCGATCTCGCCCTTGATCTATGGGATCAACGGCACCGCGGAGGACGCGCCGCACCCCGACCACTTCGCGTTCTTCCGGCAGGGCGGGAACCGCTGGACCGCCTACAACTGGGAGAACAACGCGTCGAACGCGGGCGAGGACTGGTTCAATCAGAACGACGGCTACCTCGGCGGCGGCGACACGCCCGGCGAGGCCCCGCGCGCGTTCGCGGCGAGCGCGCTCGGGCGCGGCGCGGCCCTCGTGACGATCCCGATGATCGGCTACGTCGCGCGCGACAAGCGCGGCGACGGCGACGTGTGGGAGACGCCCGACTTCCTGAACGCGCGCTTCGTCCAGGCCCGCGCGGTCGACCCGGGCGGCCCCGACGAGACCCCGGACCCCGGCGACGACGCGGTGTACCAGGACGGCTTCGTCGCGTTCATGGAGTCGCGCTTCGGCGACCGGCGCTCGGGGGTGCAGGACGGTGTGCACTACTCGCTCGACAACGAGCCCGACCTCTGGACCAGCACGCACCCGCGCCTGCGCGGCGTCGACGGCTCGGTCGCGCTCACCTACGCGGAGCTCTGGGAGCGCACGCTCGAGTACGCCTCGATGATCCGCGAGCGCGCGCCGAACGCGCTCGTCTACGGGCCCGTCAGCTACGGGTTCAACGGCTACGTGAACCTCCAGGACGCGCCGGACGCGGGCGGGCGCGACTTCCTCGCGTGGTACCTCGATCGGCTCGCGGAGGAGGAGGCGAGCCGCGGCCATCGGCTCGTCGACGTGCTCGACGTGCACTGGTACCCGGAGATCGACGTCGACGGCACGCCGATCGAGTCCGACTCGAGCGACGGCGACGTCGCGCACTGGCGGATGCAGGCCGCGCGCTCGCTCTTCGATCCGGACTTCGAGGAGCCCGGCTGGATCGGGGGCTACCTCGGCGAGCCGATCCGGCTCCTGCCGCGCTACCAGGCGATGATCGCTGAGCACGCGCCCGGCGTGCGGCTCGCGATCACCGAGTACTACTACGGCGGCGGCGACCACGTGAGCGGCGGGATCGCGCAGGCCGACGTGCTCGGCGCGTTCGGGCGCGAGGGGCTCTTCGCGGCGTCGCTGTGGCACCTCGGGCGCACCGACGACCGCTTCATCCACGGCGCGTTCTCGCTCTATCGCGCCGCGGACCGCCGCTTCGGCGACGTCTCGGTGCGCGCGAGCACGACCGACCTCGAGACCACCAGCGTGTGGGCGAGCGCCGACGACGCGCGCGGCCGCGTGATCCTGATCGCGATCAACAAGACCGCCGAGCCCGTGATCGCGGGGATCGCGGTGCGGCACGGGGGCACCCTCGGCGCGGGCCGCGTGGCGCGCCTCGACGCCGATCATCACGAGCCCGTCGACGCCGGGGCGCTCGAGCCGGTCGGGACCAACGCGTACCGCTACGAGATGCCGCCGTTCAGCGCGTCGTCGATCGTGCTGGAGGTGACGCCGTGACGCGCGCCGCTGCAAGTCGACTTGCGATGCTCGCGGTGCTCGCGAGCTGCGACGGCGCGCTCGTCGCGGACCCCGCCGGCGCGCCCCCGCGGGGCCCCGCGGGGGGGCCGCCGACGCGCCGCGACGGTGGCGGCGGGGGACCCGAGGACTCCGCGGTGCCGCCCGGGCTCGACGGAGGGACGCGGCGCGACGCGGGCGCGCCGCCCGTGGTCGGACCCTGCGGGGCCTTGGAATTCACCGCGGACGTCGAGGTCGTCGGGCAGGCCACCGATCGCATCGCGTGGCCCGACGCGCGGTGCGCGCCGCGCGCGGTGTCGATGGCGCGCGTCGGCGGCGGCTACGTGCGCCGCTACGAGTACGAGGTGGGTGGGACCACGCGGGTCGCGACGGGCACCGACGTCCCGACGGGCGGCGGTGGGCGCCACCCCGGCTGGGGCTACCCGGTGAGCCACGGGATGCCCGGCGGCGCGCTCGCGATCGACGCGCCCGGCGAGCACGGGCCCGCGTTCGTGGGGACGCACCACGCGATCTACGAGTACTCCTTCACGTGGCCGGGCACCGACGTGCTGCTCGTCTTGCGATGGTTCATCGCGGCGGGGCGCGACCACCCGGTGCTCGCGATCACCTACGACCTCACGCGGGTCCCGGAGGGCACCATCGACGCGGACACGCGCGCGCCGTACGGCGACATCGCGTGGGACGGCGACGAGATGGTGGGGCGCACCGTGGTGAGCGGCGTCGAGTGGGGCGACCGCTACCGCTTCGTGACCACGAGCGCGCCGCTCACGATGAACAGCACGTGGGACTACACCGAGGAGAACCTCGTCCCCTACTGCCTCGAGTGGGCGGAGGCGAGCGACGCGGAGATGGGCGCGGTGCAGACGCAGACGTGGCAGCAGCACGACGGCGGCGGCTACTGGCACTACGCGAACTGGGGCCGGACCTCGGACACGCAGGTGCGCACGGACGGCCAGGTCGGGCGCATGCCGATCACGTGGAACTGGACCTACCAGCTCAACCAGTACGAGCTCTGCATCGAGGACCCGAGCTGCGTCGACGACACGACGAGCTCGCACCGCCTCGCGTGGGGCGCGAACTTCGGCGCGGTCGGCTCCGCGCGCTACGCCGCGTACGGCGACGACCGCGAGCTCTCGGGGCACCCGTACCAGAGCTACTCGGTCTTCATGGTGCTCGGGCCGCACCGCGAGGGCGTGGTGCGCGCGCAGGTCGCCGAGATCGAGGCGGTGCAGCGCACGACGCTCCGCGCGACGATCGGGACCGTCCCGACGCGCGGCGTGGCCGGCGTCGGGCGCGACGACCTCGCCCCGCTCGAGCCCGCGGGCTGGGATCCCCGCTACGCGGTGTGGGTGCTCGACGCCGACGGCGGCGCGGTGGACTTCGAGGCGACGGTCGCGTCGGGCGCGCTCCACCACCCGGTCCTCGTGGTGCGCGGCCGGGGCGCGGGCGCGCCGACGGTGCGGGTCGACGGGGCGGACCTCGTCGACGGGGAGGGGTTCGTCGCGTCGGTCGACGCGGCGCGCGACGAGACGTGGATCACGCTCCTCGGCGCGTGGACCGGCACGACGCGCGTCGAGGTCCGCTGATCGATCAGGGCGGAGGGCAGAGGCAGTCCCCGATGCCAGGGCAGAGCAGGTTCATCGGCACCGCGTACTCGGGGACCGCGCACGAGGAGTACGTGCACTCGTCCGACATGCAGCCGCTCTCGCGCGAGCACGTGGTCATCGCGTCCAGCCTCGTCGCGTCGTCGTAGATGGCTTGGAGCGCGCGGGCCTGCTCGCAGCACGCCGGGAACATCGCGAAGCAGGCCTCGAGGTCGGCGTACGTGAGGAAGCGCGTGAGCTGACAGCCTGACGGTCCCCAGTCGTCGGTCTCGTCCCAGAACGCGCAGCCCTCCGCGCAGGGCTCGCTGCTCCGCGTGTACTCGCAGGTGCCCGCGGAGAAGGTGTCGGGTCCCGTGATGCGCCCCACCCCCTCGCCGCCGTGGCGATCGCGGCCGCACTCGCGCGCCTCGATCGACGGGCACGGCGTCGCGGTCGAGCACCGCACGTCGCTCGCCGACGCGATCGTGCCCGAGAGGTACGACGCTCCGTCCGGCGTCTCGCAGACGAGGGCGCCCATGCTCGAGACCTGCGAGAGCCCGCGGCTCCTGTGGAGGACCGGGTGCGGCCCGGGGTTGCCGGCGAAGTCGGGGAAGCGCTCGACCTGGAGGCACACCTCGTCGTCGTTGTCGCAGGTCGCGCGGAACGCGCCGCTCACGTCGAAGTCGACCGTCACGCGGAACGTCCCGCACTCGACGCCTCCGATCGAGGCGCGCACCGTCACGAGGCCGGGGGCCGCGCTCGCGAGGAGGCCCCCCGACACCGTGACCACGCCCGGGAGGCTCACCTCGAGCGCGTCGGGCGACTCCTGCGCGAGGGACCACGCGAAGAAGCCGCAGCCCGCGCGCTCGCGCACGACCCACGCGCGGAGCGGCGGCGCGCTCAGCCCGGGTCGCGAGAAGTAGCTCGGCGGGGCGAGGCTCCCCCAGAAGCCGCAGCCCGTGATCACCGGGTCTCCGATCGTGCACGGCATCGCGGGCGCGCCGATCGCCACGACGCAGCTCCCGGCGAGCGGCTGGCCGTCTGCGTCGAGCGCCTCGACGATCACCACGCCGTTCGCCGTCGCGGTGAGCGTTCCGTCGGAGGTCACCGTCGCGGCGCCCGGACCCGAGACGCGGTAGGTGACCGACCCCGAGGCCGCGTCGCCGAAGAGGTCGGTGATCCGCGGGTCGAGCGCGACCACGTCGCCCACGGCGGCCGAGCGGAACGCGGGGTCGCACGCGAGCGCGGCGGGGATGCCCGCGAGGTCCGAGGGCGGCCCGCTCGCGGGATCGAGCACGGTGATCGCCGCGAGCGCATCGCCGTGCTCGCCGTCCGAGACCGTGATGATCACGACGCCCGGCGCGACCGCGGTCACGCGGCCGTCGACGACGGTCGCGATGTCCGGGTCGGCGCTCGACCACGTGAAGCCCGGGTCGGGCTGCGGTGCCCCGAACGAGTCGTAGAGCGTCGCGACGAGCGCGACCGTGTCGCCCGGGGCGAGCCCGGCCGCGCCGGGCTCGACGACGAGGTAGCCCGGGCTCGACGGCGCGAGCACCATCGGCGGATCGAGCGGCGTGAAGCTGCCCGGTCCCGCGTCCGCGCCGCCGCCGCCCCCCGGCTCGCACCCCGTCCCCACGACGAGGACGCAGGTCCCCGCCCACCACCACGTCCACGCGCGCATGCGACCCCCCCTCCGCGCGACTGCACGTGGTCGCGCTCCCCCGCCTCGAAGGATCGGGCCGCGACGCAGCGCCGGTCAAGGGACTAGAGCGGTATCGAGACGCGGCTCGTGAGGCCCGGCTGCACGGTCACACGGACGCTCCGGGTCTGCCCGTCCTCGGTGCGCAATTGCAAGGTATGTTGACCGGCCGGGAGCGTGAACCGGGCCGGGGTGGTGCCGAGCTCGCGGCCGCGGAAGAGCACGGTGCCCCAGCCGCCCGTCGTCACGACCTGCACGGTGCCCTCGCCCGCGGGCTCGGCCGCCGCGACGGCGGCGGGCGTCCGGCGGCGCGAGCGGCGCGCGCGCGGTGGAGCCGGCTCCG
>JAYRVK010000326.1:0-1561 GCA_041918555.1 Sandaracinaceae bacterium | reverse complement strand
CCGCAGCTCGAGCACCGTCGCGTCGGCGCTCACCGCGTCCGACCGGAGGAGCCGGCCGCGAACGACCTCGACGGCGGTGCCCTCGCTGGTCGGGGTGACGAGGATCGGGAGGTCGCCCGCGCCGGACACGCGCGCCACGATCTCGGTGCGGTCACCGCGCCGCAGGGGGGGCGGAGCGTCGACCTCGACCCGCAACGTATGTTGCGCCGATGCAGGCGCGGCGGCGAGGAGCGCGAGCCCGAGGAGCGCGAAACGCGTCACGGCGCGGGGATCGAGACGTACACGCTCACGACCTCGGGCGCGAACCCGTCGTCGAGCGGGAGCGTCTGGTTGGAGAAGGCGTCCGACGTCGCCGACACGAGCCGCACGAAGAGCCCGATCTCGGCGCCCGCGGCGACCCCCAGATCGGCGAGCGCGATCTCGGTCTCGCAGAGCTCGGGGCCGCACACCGTCGCGCCGGGGAGGTTCGCGTACGCCGAGGGGTTCGCGAGCGAGCGCCAGCCCATGCGGTCGTCGCCGACCGCGGCCGCGCGCAAGAGATCGAGGGTCCCCCACGCCGCGTCGACGCGGAGCTCCGCCGGCGTGATGAGCGACTTGCTCAGCGCGGTGTCGAGCGCGCCGACGAAGTCGTCGAGCGCGGTCGGGCTGGCGAGGCCGTCGGGCCCGGAGACGTCGTGATCCACGTACATCACGAGCGCGTGGTCGGGTCCGAGCGCGGTCCGGATCGCGACCCGCAGCGAGGTCGAGTCGCGCACGACGTAGAGGATGCGCGCGTCTGCGCCGACGAACGGCGCGATCGCGGTCACCGACTGTTCGAAGCGCGCGGCCCCGTCCCACTCGTCCGCCGGATCGATCCGACCGTCGATCGCGATCGCCGTGGGCACGCTCGCGTCGGGCCCCGCGTCGCCGGGCACGCCCCCATCGGCCATGACCGTTCCGTCGTCGATGGTGGTCAGGACGTTCACCACGCCGGGCGCGTCCGGGTCGTCCATCGGGAGCGTCTGGTTCGCGAAGGTGCCGTCTGCCCTCACGATCCGCGCGAACATCGCGATCGTCCGCGGGCGCGCCCCCCCGAGCCGCGCGAGCGGGATCGCGGCCTCGCAGGCGGCCGCGCCGCAGACGGTAGGTCCCTCCTCCGCGCTCACCCACCCGAAGTCGGGCGCGCCGTCGATCGCGCGCCAGCCGGCCTCGGCGTCGAAGCCCACGGGCGTGCGCGGGAGCACCGTGGTGCCCCACGCGAAGTCCGCGCGGAAGCCCACCGGCGTCTCGAAAGGGCTCGAGATCGCCGCGTCGAGCGCGCCGTCGTCGTCGGCGAGGCTCGCGAGGTCGGCGACACCCTCTGGCTCGTCGAGCGAGTGATCGACGTAGAGCACCATCGCGTCGCCCGCCGCGAGCGTGCCCTCGATCGCGACGTAGAGCGTGTCGTCCTCGATCGCCGCGAGGAGCCGCCGGAGCGTGCTCCCCTCGCGGTCGGTCGCGGTGGAGGACGCGGCCTCGACCGCGTCGGCCCACTCGCCGTCGTCGAGGGTGCCGTCGATCACCGGCGCGGCGCCCCCTCCGT
>JAYRVK010000325.1:0-4569 GCA_041918555.1 Sandaracinaceae bacterium | reverse complement strand
GTCGCGCTGCGACTTCTCCAGCCCGAGGGACGCGAGCACCTCCATCAGGTGCATGGCGCGTGGCCCTCGCTCTGCGAGGGCCGCGAGGACGGCATCCCGTCCGATCTCTTCTGTCACTTCCAATCTTTCCGGCGCCAGGGCGGCCGGAGCCGCGCGCCTCGGGCAGGGTAGTAGCGCTCCTCGGGGCGCGGGGCAAGTGGAGGTCTCAGACGGGATCCGCGCGCCGCCGCGCGCGACGCGCGACGGATCGCGCGACGGAGATCGACGTGGCCGCCGCGCTCCCCCGAATTGCGAGCGATTCTGCCCTCGACGCCGCGGCGATGGCCGTTTTCGCTCTCGCGCGCGGATCGCGCCGTGACAGGGTCGCGCCGCGTGGGGGAGGCAAACGAAGATGTCGGCGGATGACGCGCAGGACGGCGACGACGCATCGCGCGAGGGACCGATCCTCGTCGTGGACGACGACCCGCATCTGTGCGAGGCGCTCGCGAACCTCCTCGAGCACGCGGGGCATCGCGTGCTCCAGGCGCACGACGGGGCGGGCGCGCTCGCCCTCGCGCGCGAGCACGCGCCGCGTCTCCTCGTGCTCGACGATCGCCGGCCCGGCATGGACGGCGAGGCGGTGCTCGGCGAGCTCGGCCGGCAGCTCGCGCCCGCCCCGCCCGCGCTCCTCCTCAGCGCATCGAGCGGTCCGCTCGCGCGGGTGCGCGCGATGGGCGGGGTCGGGCTCGAGAAGCCCTTCAACGCGCGCGAGCTCCTCGCCGCGGTCGACCGCCATCGCCGCCGCGTGTCGCGTGAGGCCAGCTGATTCGACCAGGAAGTGCCGAAAGACTGGAAGTCGAGAAAGGTAGAAGGGAATCTCGATCGCGCGCGCAGCGCGCACCCTCCTCGCCTCCCGCTCTCCTCGTCTCCCGGCGGCGTTCGCGCGGAGAGACGCAGCCCGAAGCGCGCACCGGGATGGCGCACCGCGATCGCGACGTCGCGCTCGAGCCGCGATGCGCGCGATAACGAGCCGGGAGACGAGGAGGTGAGGAGGCGAGGAGAGTGCGCCCGCGGCGCGGGCGCGGGGATGGTCGTGAACCGCGAGTGACGGTCTCCCGTCAGGCCCGGTGCCCGGTCCCGATCTCCGGTCTCGGTCACCGCACCGACTCACCGAGAGCCTCGAGCCTTCAGGGCGCGGCTCGGAGCGCGTAGATCCCGCCGTCGTCGACGCCCACGTAGAGCGTCGCGTCCTCTCCGAACGCGACCGACGAGTCGATGTCCTGGCCCATGTTGCGGCTCCACAAGAGCTGGCCGCTCGGGTCGATGCAGTAGAGGTGATCGTCCTGCGAGCCGACGTAGATCCGGCCGTCGCGATCGATGCGCGCCGACGCTCGGATCCGCCCGCTCGTCTCGACGCGCCAGCGCCGCTCGCCCGCGGGCGTGACCGCGTGCACGTCGCTGTCGTACGCGCCGACCACGATGGTTCCGTCGGCCGCGATCGCCGGCGTGCTGCGCACGTCGCTCCCCACCTCGTAGCGCCAGCGCTCTCGCCCGTCGGCGCCGAGCGCGAGGAGCTGCCCTCGGTCGGTCCCGACGTAGATCGTTCCGTCCTCGGCGATGGCGGCGCCGCTCTCGACGCTCGATCCCACGCGGGCCTCCCACCGCTCGCGGCCGTCCGCGGTCGACACGGCGCGGATGCGTCCGTCGATGGTCCCGAACACCACGAAGCCGTCCGGGTGGATCGCGGGGCTGCTCCGCACCGCGCCGGCGGCCGCGACGTGGAAGCGGACGTTGCCGTCCACGTCGAGCGCGTAGAGCCCGTCGGCGGCCACGAAGATCGTGTCGTCCGGCGCGACGACGGGGCTCGCGTCCACCGCCGTCGGGAGCTGGCGCTGCCAGCGCACGCGGCCCTCGGGCGTGAGGCCGACGACCGAGCCGTCGTGGCAGCCGACCACGATCGTGCCGTCGCCGGTGATCGCAGCGGTGGAATAGAACTTGTCACCGCCCGAGTAGCGCCAGCGCAGCGTCCCGTCCGGCGCGAGGGCGTTGAACGTGCGGTCGAGCGAGCCGACGTAGACGGTGCCGTCGGCGCCGACGATCGGCGAGGCGAACACCCGCTCGGCGGTGCGGTGCACCCACGCGGTGGCGGGCTCGGTCGCGGGGCCCGCGCGGTGGCTCCGCCCGGTGCGGTCGGGGCCGCCCATGAACATCGGGCGCTCGGCGGCGGGCGCCCCGGGCGTCGGATCCGGCGGGTCCTCGCCGCCGCGGGTCGACGCGTCGGTCGGCGGATCGAGCAGCTGCGCCCGCAGGCTCGCGCGCGCCTCCTCCTCGAACATGCAGCGGCCCTGGTGGCAAACGCGATCGCCATGGCACTCGCGGTCGGACATGCAGGGCGTCGGCGTGGTCGTGGTCGCGCCGCACGACACGCACGCCGCCGCGAGGAGCACCGCGAGCACCGAACGCATCGCCGCTTGATAGCAGGATCGGCCCAGGAACAGAAATCGCTGGCCGCTCACGGCGCGGGCGCGCTCCCGCGCTCGATCAAGTAGACGCGCCCGGCGCGGAGGACCGCGACGCGACGGCCGCTGCCGCTCACCGCGACGTCGGTCGGCTCGCCCGCGAGCGCGCCCCAGCCGGGCGGCCAGAGGAGCTCCGGCTCCCCGCGCGGCCACACCGCCTGCACGCGGACCCCCGATCCGTGGAGCGAGGCGACGTGGTGGCCGTCCGCGCTGATCGCGCCCGGGGGCAGCGGGACGGGCGGCGCGGTGCCGGGATCGAGCGGCCGCGGCGGCCCCGCGGGCCGCGCCGCGAGATCGAGCGGGACGAGCCGCAGCTCGGCGTCGCGCAGTGTCAAGATACCTTGCGGAGCCCAGCCGAGCACCGTCCAGCCCCCGTCGTCCTCGCGTGCGCGTCCGTCGAGCGGGCACGCGGCGCCGGGAGGCGGCTCGCACGCGGCGAGGAGCGGGCTCCCCGCGGGGAGGCCGTTCTGCTCGAGGACGAGCACTTGCCCCTCGCAGCTGCGCTCGACGGCGGCCACGCGGAAGTGGCCGCTCGGGTCGAGGACGCGGCGGTCGCCCGACTCCGCGGGGCTCGTCTCGCCGCTCGCGAGGTCCCAGACGACCGGGGCCGCGCCGCGCACGAGGACGCGATCCTCGGCGAGGAAGGCGAGCGCGGAGAGCCGCGCGCCCGTCGCGGGCGGGACGTCGACCGCCGGGCCCACGCGCAGCGTGGACGCGGCGATAGCGGGCGCGGCCGCGAGGGCGTCGCGGACGAACTGCCGCCGCTCGTCGTCGACGCGGAGGCCGGGCGCGTCGAGCGAGGCCGAGGCGTCGAGGGCCGCGGCGGTCTCGCCGAGCGCGGCGTGGGCGCGCACCACGGTGGTCGCGGCGCGGCCCGCGCCGTCGCTGTCGCCGCACGCCAAGCCCGTGACGTTGCCGACGACCAGGCGCGCGAGCCCGGGCTCGCGGCAGAGCGCGCGGTGGAGCGCCAGGACGCGGAGCGACCGATCGAGCGCCTCGCGGGGGACTGCGCGGAGGCGGCGGAGCGCGTCGCGCGATCGCTCGACCAGGGTGGCCTCGGGCTCGTTGGCCTGACGCGCGAGCCCGCTCGGGCGATCGAGCCAGCCGAGCGTGAGGTCGGCCGGGGCGTCCGCGGCGCCGACGCGCACGCCGACGACGAGATCGTCGTGCTCGTCCTCGTCGCGGTCGTCGCGATCGAGCGTGAGGCTCACCTCGCCCTCCGCGCGTCCCTCGGCGGAGAGGACGGCGAGGCGCTCGAGGAGCCGCGGGGCGCGATCGGTGTCGAGCACGAGGTGGTCGGTGCGCTCGGCGGCCGGGCTCGCCTCGCAGCGCAGGACGATCCGTCCCTCTACCCACGCGGCGCCGAGGGGCGCGAGGCGCGCGTCGCCGACGCGGCAGCCCTCGGGGGCGGGGACGCGCGCCAGCTCGACCGGCGCCTCGAAGCCGGCGCCCTCGCGGCGCAGGAAGAGGGCGCGGGGCGGTCCGTCCACGAGCGCGAGGGCGTCGCGATCGCCGTCGCCGTCGACGTCGAGCGCGTAGGTCGCGCGGACCGCGCCGCCGGGGGCGAGCGGCGCACCGTCGACGTCGACCCGCTCGGTTCCGTCCGGGAGCTGACGGGCCTCGCCCGGGCGCTCGGCGGCCGGCGCCGCGGTGACCTCGTCGGGCGCGGACCGAGCGCGCCCGGACGCGTCGAGGCCGAACGGCACGGCGGGGCCCGCGCCATCGCACGAGCTGCAGCCGGCGATCAGGGAGCCGAGCAGGGCGAGCCACCGCATGACGCCCTCATAGCGCACGTGCGGTGGCACACGCGAGCGGGGGGTCGGCATTCCCTTTTCCACGAGCGGGGAATATCGTGGCGCGAGCTTTTTCGGTGACGGGTCTCACGCGGCAGATCGCGATCCTGACGGTCCTCGCGAGCCTCGGCCTGGGGGCGTCGGCGCGGGCGCAGGACGAGGCGGAGCCGCCGTCGGGGGCGCCCGCCGAGCGCGAGCCGCCGGTCGAGGCAGACGGCGACGACGCGCCGAGCGCCGCGGAGGACGGCGCGGCGGAGCCGGGCACGGGCACGGGCACG
>JAYRVK010000324.1:0-4012 GCA_041918555.1 Sandaracinaceae bacterium | reverse complement strand
TCGTCCCCTTCGGCGTCTTCACGCTCGCCAACGCGAGCGACGCGTTCCTCTTGCTGAAGGCCACCGAGGAGGAGGCCTCGTTGGTCGCGCTGCCGATCCTCTGGATCGCGCTCCACGTGGTGAAGGCGCTCGCCTCGACGCCGGGCGGCTGGCTCGCGGATCGGCTCGGGAAGCGCCGGACGATCGCCGCCGGCTGGCTCGTCCACGCGGCGATGTACACGGGCTTCGCGTTCGCCGAGAGCCAGCTCGCGGTCTACGGGCTCGTCGCCGCGTACGGGCTCTGTGCGGGCCTGATCGAGGGCCCCGAGCGCGCGCTCGTCGCGGAGATCGTGCCCGGAGGAAAGCGCGGCACGGGCTTCGGGTGGTTCCACCTCGTCGGCGGCCTCGGCGGCCTCGTCGCGAGCCTCGGGTTCGGCGTGCTGTGGGAGGGCTTCGAAAGCCGCGTCGCGTTCCTCACGGCCGCCGGGCTCGCGGTCCTCGCGACGCTGGTCCTCGCCGCGACCTCGGCGCGACGGACGGAAAGTTGATCGCTTCCGCCGTCTGGGGTGACTCACGCGGCATGCACACTCGTTCGCTTCTCTCGATCCTCGCGCTCCTCGCCCTCCCCGGCTGCGACGGCGGCACGCCCGCGTCCGACGCGGGCTTCATCGCCTCCATCTGCCCGGGGCCCGGCTGCATGGTGGTCGGCACGAACACCACGTGCTCGGCCGGCTATGCGTGCACCATCCCCTCGGCCGACAGCTCCAACGTCACCTGCGGCGCGGGCACCCGGTGCACCGGCACCTGCGGCAACAGCTGCGACATCGACTGCGAGTCGGGCGCGGACTGCGACCTCACCGTCGGCGACAGCAGCAGCTCCGCGTGCGACGCGGCGACCTGCGTCGTCGATGGCGGCGACAGCACGAGCTACACCTGCACGAACGGCGCGGACTGCACCGTCGAGATGGGCGCGAGCTCGAGCGCGACGTGCGCGATGGAGTCGACCTGCACGTTCGTCTGCCGCGCGTCGTGCGGGGTCGAGTGCCGCGACGGCTCGACGTGCAGGATCCAGTGCGCGGGCGACGAGGCGCCGCGGGCGTTCACCGAGGCCGCGAGCTGCGAGTGAGCCGCGCCGGCGGCCCCCTCGGAGGGGCCGCCGACGCGTCGCTCAACGGTTCGGCTGGGGCGTGATCCGCAGGTAGGGCTTGAGCTGCTTGTGGCCCTTGGGGAACTTCTCCGCGATCTCCTTCGGGTCGGTGATCGACGGGACGATCACGACGTCGTCGCCGTCCTTCCAGTTCACCGGCGTCGCCACCGAGTGGCTGTCCGTGAGCTGCAGGCCGTCGAGCACGCGCAGGAGCTCGTCGAAGTTGCGGCCGGTCGCGGGCGGGTAGGTGATCGTCGCGCGGACCTTGTGCGCCGGGTCGATGAAGAAGACCGAGCGCACGGTCAGCTTCGCGTTCGCCTCCTCGTGGATCATGTTGTAGAGCCGCGAGACCTTCTGGTCCGGGTCCGCCACGATCGGGTAATTCATCTTGACGTGCTGCGTCTCCTCGATGTCCCCGATCCAGCCTTTGTGGCTCTCGAGCGGGTCGACGCTGAGCGCGAGGATCTTGCAGCCCCGCTCGTCGAACTCGCCCTTCATGCGGGCCGCCATCCCGAGCTCGGTCGTGCACACGGGCGTGTAGTCCGCGGGGTGCGAGAAGAAGATCACCCAGCTCTTGCCGGACCACTCGTGGAACTGGATCGGGCCCATGGTGGTGTCCGCCTTGAAGTCGGGCGCGACCGTTCCGAGCTTGAGACTCATGTGTCCTCCGTCTGCTGTATGGGAACCAGGTAGGGGAGATCTGGGATCGTTCCCCCGGCAGCGTCTGTGACCTTTCTCCCCGTCGTGCAACCCTCCGCGTCATGACCGAGCGCCCCGCCGCGGCCGTCGAGCTCGTCCCCCTCGAGCTCGCGCACCTCCCCCACGTGATGACCTGGGTGAACGACCGCGAGGTCATGCAGTACTTCGCGAACCGACAGACGCCGATCACCGAGGAGGAAGAGCGGCGCTACCTCGAGTCGCTGATCGCCTCGAGGACCGATCGCGCGTGGTCGATCTTCGCGGGGCCCGATCGCTACGTCGGCCAGTGCTCGATCAACCAGATCTACTGGCCCGCGCGCAACGGCCGCATGTTCCTCGCGATCCGCGCCTCCGAGCAGGGCAAGGGGTTCGGCAGCGCCGCGGTCCGCGCCCTCATCGAGAAGGGCTTCGGCGAGCTCGGCCTCCACAAGCTCTGGCTCATCGTGCGCAAGGACAACCGCGACGCGCAGGCGACGTACGTGAAGCTCGGCTTCGACTTCGAAGGCGTGCTCGCCGACGAGTACTTCGTGAAGGACCGGTTCTACGACATGGTCCGGATGAGCCGGCTCGCTACCCCTCGCGCTTGAGCTCGAGCGCCTCCCACCGCGCCATCAAGCGCGCGAGGTCGGCCTCGGCCGCCGCGTGGTCGTTGACGAGCCGCGCCCCGCGCGCGCCGTCGCCCGCGTAGATCGCGGGATCCGCCAGCTCCGCCTCGAGCTCCTTCACGCGCGCCTCGGCCCGCTCGATCGCCTCCATCATCGAGTCGAGCTCGATGCGCTCGCCGTACGTGAGACCGCGCTTCTTCGCCGGTTTCTCCGCGCGCGGCTCCTCGCGCGCCTCGGGCACTGACAATCTTTCTTGCACCTGCGCGAGGCGCTGCTCTCGCCAGCTCGTGTACCCGCCCGCGTAGCGGACCACGCGGCCCCCGCCCTCGAACGCGAGGATCGAGGTGGCCACGCGATCGAGGAACCAGCGGTCGTGGGTCACCACCAGCGCCGTGCCGTTCAGCTCGACGAGCATCTCCTCGAGCGCGGCGAGGGTCGTGACGTCGAGGTCGTTGGTCGGCTCGTCGAGGACGAGGAGGTTCGTCGGGACCAACAAGAGCTTCGCGAGCAGCACCCGCGCCTTCTCGCCGCCCGAGAGCGACGAGACCGGCTGGCGCTGCGTCTCGCCCGCGAAGAGGAAGCGCTCGAGGTAGGCGCGCGTGTCCATCGCGTGCCCGCCGACCGTGACGCGCATCGCGCCGTCGGCCACGTTCTCGAAGACGGTCTTCGCCTCGTCGAGGCCCTCGCGCTTCTGGCCGAGGTACGTGATGCGCGCGTTCTGCCCGACGCGGATCACCCCGGACGCCGGCGCGCGCTCGCCGAGCAGCGTGCGCAACAGCGTCGTCTTGCCGCAGCCGTTCGGGCCCACGATCCCCACGCGCTCCCCCGGCACGAGCGCGAGGGTGAGCCCGTCGACGAGCACGCGGCCCTCGACCTCGATCCGCAGCGCCTCGAGATCGACCACGGTCTTGCCGGTGCGCGCGCTCGTGAGCTGGAGCGCGACCTCGCGCGCGCTCTTCGGTCCCTTCTGCGCGATCACCTCCTCGGCGCGGCCGATGCGGGCCTTCTGCTTGGTGGTCCGCGCGGGCGCGGAGCGGCGCAGCCAGTCGAGCTCGCGCCGCAGGAGGTTCTGCCGGTTGCTCTCGGCGCGCGCGGCGTGCGCCTCGCGCTCGGCCTTCTGCTCGAGGTAGCCCTCGTAGCCGCCCTCGTAGAGGTGGAGCTTCCCGTCGGCGAGCTCCGCGGTGCGCCGCACCACGCGGTCGAGGAAGAAGCGATCGTGCGTGATGAGGAGGAGCGCGCCCGGCTGCTCGTTCGCGAGGTGCTCCTCCAGCCACTCGATCGCCTCGATGTCGAGGTGGTTGGTCGGCTCGTCGAGGATCGCGAGATCCGGCCGCGCCACGAGCACGCGCGCGAGGTCCACGCGGCGGCGCTCGCCGCCCGACATCGTCGAGATCCGCCGCCCCGGCGCGGGCGCGCCGACCTTCGAGAGCATCGCCTCGGCGCGGTGCGCGACGTCCCAGCCGCCGAGGTGCTCGATCGTCGCGGCGGCCTCGTGCTGCGCGGCGAGCCAGCGCGCGGGATCGCCCTCGCCCCGCGCGAGCGCCGCGGAGGCGGCCTCGTGGTCCGCGAGCGCGCGCGCGTG
>JAYRVK010000323.1:0-4871 GCA_041918555.1 Sandaracinaceae bacterium | reverse complement strand
CCGCGCCCGATCCGGACCCGGCGCTCGACCCGAGCGCGCCGCCCGATCCGGACGCGCCCCCCCCCGCGTTCCCACCGCCGCCCCCCGACCCGTCGACCACGCCCTGATGCACCCGCTGCTCGGGGTCCTCGAGCTCGGCGGCGTCTCCCGCCCGATCGGGAGCTACGGCGTGTGCGTCGCGCTCGGGATCTTCGTGGCCGGGACCCTCGCCGTGCGCGCCGCGGAGGAGCACGACGTCGACGCCGGGCGCGCGATCGCCACGATCGCCGCGGTGATCGGCCTGGGCTTCGCGAGCGCGTGGCTGACCTTCCTCGCCGTCGACGTCGCGCGGACCGGCACCCTCGACGCGCTCGCGCACGGCGGCGGGCTCGTCGCGTTCGGCGCCGTGCCCGGGGCCGCGCTCGGCCTCGCGGCAGCGCAACGGATCTTGCGATTCTCCACACTCCCCATCCTCGCGCGCGCGCTCCCGGGGATCGCGGCGGGCCACGCGCTCGGCCGCGTCGGCTGCTTCCTCGGCGGCTGCTGCTACGGCGCGCCGTTCGACGGGCCGTGGAGCGTCGTCTACGCCGACCCGCTCGCGCCGGCTGCGCTCGTACCCGGGATCGCGAGGCACCCGAGCCCGCTCTACGAGGCCCTCGGCCTCGTGGCGATCGGCCTCGCGTTCGCGCTCGCGCCGGCGGGTCCGGGTGGTGCCGCGCGCCGGGTCGCCGCGTACGTCGCGGCGTACTGCGTCCTGCGCTTCGCGGTCGAGCTCACGCGCGGCGACGCGGTGCGCGGGGTGTTCTTCGGCGGCTGGTCCACGTCGATGGGGCTGGCGCTCGGCGCCCTCGTCGCGGCCTTCGTCGCTGGACGGGGGCACCGCCATCGCGCATAGAGAGCCGCGGATTCGCCATGGACGAGGCACGCGCCGGCAGGGTCGCGATCGTGGGTCGACCCAACGTGGGCAAGAGCACGCTGATGAACGCGCTGCTCCAGCAGAAGCTCGCGATCACGACGCCGCGGCCGGGGACCACCCGCTCGTGCCTGCTCGGCGTGTACACGAGCGACGAGCCGCCGACGCAGATCGCGTTCGTCGACACGCCGGGGCTCGAGCGGCCGCGGAGCGTGCTGGGCCGGGTGCTCGTCGAGGAGGCGCAGGGCTCGCTCGAGGACGCCGACGCGGCCCTCCTCGTGATCGACGCGACGCACAAGGGCCCGGGCGGCGACCTCGTCGCGCGCGAGGACGAGGAGGTCCTCGGCCAGATCGTCGCGGCGCAGAAGCCGGTGATCCTGGCGCTCAACAAGGTGGACAAGCTCCGGGACAAGGCGACGCTCTTGCCGAAGCTCGCGGAGTGGGACGCGCGCCACGAGCTCGCGGCGCTCGTCCCGATCTCGGCGCTGCGCGGCGACAACGTCGGCGCGCTGGTGAAGGAGCTGCGCGAGCTGCTGCCCGAGGGCGTGCTCTACGACGCGGACTTCCTCACCGACCGGCCGGAGCGCTTCTTCGCGGCCGAGCTCGTGCGCGAGGCGATCATCCACCACACGCGGCAGGAGGTCCCCCACGCCGTCGCGGTGCAGGTCGAGGAGTTCGTCGACGAGCCCGCCATCACGAAGATCACGGCGACCATCCACGTCGATCGGCCCTCGCACAAGGGCATCCTGATCGGCGCGGGCGGCGAGATGCTCAAGCAGATCGGCTCCGCGGCGCGCGTCGAGATCGAGCAGCTCCTCGAGCGCAAGGTGTTCCTCAAGCTGTGGGTGAAGGTCGACGAGGACTGGACCCGCGACCCCGAGCGGGCGCGGCGCCTCACGCGGGACGCGGGGTAGAGCGGTGGGTCGGTCCACGCGATCGGGTCGGCGCGATCCGCTGCCGGCGAACGCGATCGGGGCGCGCCCCGTCGTCGCGATCGTCGGGCGGCCGAACGTCGGCAAGAGCACGCTGTTCAACCGGCTGACCGGGCAGCACCTCGCGATCGTGGAGGACGTGCCGGGCGTCACACGCGATCGGCACTACGCGGACGCGAACCTGCGCGGGCGCGAGTGCGTGATCATCGACACCGGCGGCTTCGATCCCAAGAGCGACGACCCGATGGCCGAGGGGATCGCGACGCACGTGCGCCTGGCGCTCGACGAGGCAGACGTGATCGTGTGCGTGCTCGACGCGACGACCGGGCCGATGCCCGGCGACCGGGAGGCGATCGAGCTGCTCCGGCCCTCGACGAAGCCCGTGCTCTACGTCGCCAACAAGGCCGACTCGCCGGCGCGCGAGCGCGCCGCGCTCGAGCTCTACGAGCTCGGGATCGACGCGGTGCTCCCGATCAGCGCGGCCCACGGGGTCGGGATCGGCGAGCTCGAGGATCGCGTCGCGGCCGCCCTGCCCGCGCCGGGCGACGCGGCCGAGGAGCCGGGGCACGAGGGCCTGCCACGGCTCGCGATCGTCGGCCGGCCGAACGCGGGGAAGTCCTCGCTCGTGAACCGGCTGCTCGGCGAGGAGCGGCAGCTCGTGGACGAGCGCCCGGGGACCACCGTCGACAGCATCGACGCGCTCGTCGAGGTCGGTGAGCACCGCTACGTCCTGATCGACACCGCGGGGATCCGCCGCAAGCGCGCGGTGCAGAAGGAGCTCGGCGTCGAGGGCCTGAGCGTGATGAAGGCGATCCGCGCGATGGAGCGCGCGGACGCGGTGGTCCTGGTGGTCGACGCGGACGACGGCGTGGCGGAGCAGGACGCGCGGCTCGCCGGGCTCGCGGTCGACCGCGGGCGCGCGCTCGTGATCGCGCTGAACAAGGCCGACCTCCTCGACGCCGAGCGGCGCAAGAGGTCGATCACGCGCTCGCGCGAGATCCTCGCGTTCGCGCCGTGGGCGCCCATCGTGGTGATCAGCGCCAAGACCGGGCGCGGCACGAAGAAGCTCGTCGACACCGTCGCGGCAGGGCTGGTGGAGTACGCAAAACGAGTTTCCACGTCGGAGCTCAACCGCTTCTTCGAGGAGGTGCTCGAGCACCACCCGCCGCCGACCCAGAAGGGCAAGGCGGTGCGCCTCTTCTACGTGACGCAGGCCTCGACGCGCCCGCCGACGTTCATCGCGGTGACGAACGAGCCCAAGCTCGTCCACTTCAGCTACCAGCGCTACGTCGCGAACGCGATCCGCAAGCGCTTCGGCTTCGAGGGCGTCCCCGTGCGGGTCTTCTACCGCAAGCGCCGCCGCCGCGAGCCGTAGAGAGCGCCCTGGGTGACAACGACCCGAGCGCGCCGCAGACTGCACGCGTGATCGAGACCGACCTCGCGCGAGGGATTGCGGCCGCGCTCCAGCCGCTGGACGCGGTGCGTGCCGCCTGGCTGTTCGGGTCGCGCAACGACGGACGCGCGCGAGCGGACAGCGACCTCGACCTGGCGGTCGCCTACGGGCCGACGCTGTCACTGGATCGGCGAGAGGCGCTCCGCAGGGAGATCGTCGTGGTCCTGAGCGACGCGCTCGGCGGGATCGGCGAGCGCGCGGACGTGGTCGATCTCCGGGACTGCGACCCTGCCGTCGGGTTCGCCGCGATCTCGACGGGCCGGCTCGTCGTCGAGCGCAGCGTCGACGAGCGTTGCGCCATCGTGTCGTACGTCGCGCGCCGGTACTTCGACGACGAGCCGCGCAGGGCGCTCTTCCGAGCCGCGGCGGTTCACCACTCCAGCGCCGCCGCGACGAGGGATCCGTGAGCGCGGAGGACCGGCTCGCGCGCCGCCTCCTCTCGCTCCGCGAGAGCCTCGCCGCGCTCGAGGCGCGACCCGAGGCCGCGGACGCCAGCAGCCTCGCCGCCGATCCCGTCCTCAAGGCGGCGGTCGAGCGGTGGTTGCAGGTGGCCGTGGAGGCGTGCATCGACGTCGCCCAGCACGTGGTGTCACGCGAGGGTTGGACCCCACCGACGACCGCGCGCGCCACGTTCCTCTCGCTCGCGACGCACGGCGTCATCGCGCTCGACCTGGCGCAGCGTCTGGGGAGCGCCGCGGCGCTGCGCAACCTCCTCGTGCACGACTACGCCGATGTGGACGTCATCCGGCTCGCCGCGATCGTGCGCGACGATCTGGGCGACCTCCGTCGGCTCGCCGCTGCGGCCGCCCCGTGGGTGGACCGCGACACGACGTCTTGACAGGCGAGCTCAGAAGTCGACGTCCAACGAGATGCCGCCGTCCCTGATCCCGACGTCGCCGTCGGTGAGCCCGTCCCCCGCGTCGATGAAGCCGCCGCCGTCGAAGTTGACGCCCGCGTCGAACCCGACGCCCGCGTCGAAGCCCGCGCCGCCGTCGATCATCGGCGGGACGCACGCCCCCGCCAGGCAGAGGTCGCCGGGCGCGCAGCACGACACTCCGTCGCAGCACGTGAAGCCCGCGCCGCAGCACGCGCCGCCGCAGCAGTCCCCCGAGGGGCAGCACGTCCCGCCGCAGCACGTGTCGCCGCCCGTGCAGCACGCGCCCATGCAGCAGCCCGCGCCGCTCGGGCAGCAGTAGTCGCCGGAGTCCGAGCAGCACGAGGGCGAGGACCCCGAGCAGCCGATCATCCCGCACGAGCCGCAGCCCGCGATGGCAGGGTTCGAGCAGCGACCGCCGAGGCAGAGGTCTTGCGTGCACGGCTCCGCGTCGAAGCAGTCCTCCGGCCCGAAGCACGTGGTGCAACCAGGCATCATCGTGCTGCGGCACACGTTCGCGACCGTGCAGCTGTCCGTGGTGCAGGCGTTCGCGTCGTCGCACTCGAGCACCGTCTCGCAGCACGGGTGGGGGATGGTCGTGTGGAGGCAGCGCCCGCCGACGCAGGCGTCGTCCGAGCAGGCGCCCATGTCCGGGCAGTCACCGTCGACCATGCACTCGGGCGTGCCTCCGTCCATCCCGCACATGTCGCCGACGACCTG
>JAYRVK010000322.1:0-2497 GCA_041918555.1 Sandaracinaceae bacterium | reverse complement strand
TCGACGAGCCGACGAGCGCCGCCGATCCCCGCCGTCAGGCCGAGCTCGACGACGCCCTCTCGGAGATCCTCGAGGGCCGCATGGGCGTGATCGTCTCGCACCGCCTCGCGACCGCGCGGATCGCCGACCGCATCCTCGTGCTCGATCACGGCAAGGTGATCGAGAACGGCGACCACGACGCGCTCGTCGCGGAGGACGGCGTGTACGCGCAGCTCTACCGCACGCAGGCCGCCGCGTACCTGTGAGGCCTACAGCCCCGCGACGACGGCCTGGACGCGCTCGAGGAGCTGCGCGCCGGTCAGGTTGTCGTTCCCGCTTGGCGTGCCGTGCGAGTAGGCCTCGACGATCACCATGTCGCGGCGCGTAACCAGGATGTCTATCCCGCGGCCGACCGCGAACGGCGAGTCGTCCCACGTCGTCGTGCTCGGGACGCGCTGGTTCATCGTCTGCGAGTCGCCGACGCACAGGCCCCGCGCGCTGCCGCGACCGTCCACGAACGCACGGCAGTTCTCCGCGGTGCCCGGGTCGAAGTCCTGCGTCTCGGTGAACACCCAGACGATCTGCGCGCCCGCCGCCTCGAACTGATCCTCGATCTCCGCCACCGAACTGGTGTGCGCGCGGCAGTCGGGTCACCAGCCCGGGATCGAGATGAACACGAGGACGTCGAAGGGGCTCCAGTCGCGGTTCGGATCCTCGGTGCAGTGCACCTCGGTGAAGTCGAGCGGGAAGTTGCGGCCCGCGCCGTCGACCGCCTCGGGCCAGCGGTAGGGCCAGATCACGGCGCCGAGCGCCATCGGCTCGACCGGGTCCGCCGGGTACGCGCAGCCGGGCGGCGGCCCGCCGTCGACGCCGTCGCCGCCGTCCGTGCCCATCATGACCGCGCCGTCGCGCGGCGCCGACGCGTCCGCGCGCAGCGTCCCGGAGTCCACGCCGCCCGCGGACGCGTCCTCCGCGGTCATCGGACCGGAGCACGCCCCGAGCAGGGCGGAGACGACGGCGACCCAGGTGCGGTGCACGCGAGGCGCAGCATACACGAGGATGGAGCGGGCCGGCCACCCTGCTACGCTGCGCCGCGGTGAGGGTCTACCTCGAGTACGGCGAGGGGAGCGTGCAGCTGCCGGTCGGCGAGACCGTCATCGGCCGCAACGTGGGTTGCTCGCTGCGCTTCAACGACCCGTTCGTGTCGCGGCGGCACGTGCGCATCTTCGTGACCGCCGAGGGCGCGGCGGTGGAGGAGCTCGCGAGCCGCAACGGGACGTGGCTGAACGGCGAGGCGTTCGTCGGCCGCCGCGAGCTCGAGGACGGCGACACCATCCAGCTCGGCAAGCGCGAGCTGCGCGTGCGGCTCGTCCACGACGACTCCGACGAGCTCTCGATCGAGTCGACCAAGCCGGACTCCTTCCCCGAGCTCTCGGCGGGCCTGCTCGAGATCGACGAGGCCATCCGCGAGCTCGAGACGCCGAACACCGAGCCCGCGCCGCCGGCCGAGCAGACGTGCCCGCGCTGCCGGGCGGTGCTCGCGGCCATCCACGAGCGCTGCACGACGTGCGGGTACGAGTTCCGCGAGGGCCGCCCGGGGTCGCTGACGCAGCAGCTGCCGATGGCGGAGGTCGATCGCCGGCTCGAGGAGGCGGAGCGCCGGAGCGAGGCGCGGCAGCCGCTCGCGGTGCCGGTGGTCTACACGTCGGACACGATGACGATCGACGCGCTGACCTACGACCTGAGCCGGAGCGGGGTGTTCATCGCGTCGCCGCTCCTCGACGAGGTCGGCACGCGGTGCCAGGTCACGCTCTTGCCGGAGGCCGCGCCCGCGATCCCGATCCCGAGCGTGGTCGCGCGCGTGAACGCGGACGGCGAGCCGGGGATGGGCATCCGCTTCGAGATGCCGAGCGAGCGCGCTCGCCGCTGGCTCGAGGCCGTGCTCGATCGGGCGCGCGGGTGAAGGACGCGGCGTCGGCGGCGTCGCGTGAGGCTCAGGGGCACTCGTTCCGGCAGCGCCCCTCGGCGCAGCGCACGGTGAAGAGGCACTCGGGCGGCTGGGTCGGCACCGGCGACGGCGGGCACGCGGTGACGTCGCAGGTCTGGCGTTGGGCGAGGCCCCAGTCGCGGTACGCGACCGACATCGGCGCCGCGTTCACGTCGCGGAACGACCAGCAGCACCCGTTCTCGGCGAGCACCCCGCCGTAGGTGCAGTCCGCGTCCGCGGCGCACGCGACGGGATCGGGCGCTCCGTCGGCGATGTAGTACCCGCCGACGAAGCGCCCCCTGGTGGTCTCGGGCTCCGGCTCGGCCTCGCGCGGCGGGACCGTCTCGGCGGTCTCCGTCGTCGCGGGCTCGCCGCTGCACGCGACGAGCGAGAGGAACACACCGAGGATCGCCGCGCGCTTCATGCGCGCAGCGTACCGCACCTCAGCCGCCGCAGCGGTCCGCGACCGAGATGTGGCTGACCGCGCCCGCGCGGATCTGCTCGCAGGCCGCGCCCGAGAGCTCGAGCCGC
>JAYRVK010000321.1:0-7249 GCA_041918555.1 Sandaracinaceae bacterium | reverse complement strand
GCGGGCGCCCGCCCGGGGCGCGCGGAGCCCCGGGGGGGCGCGGCGCGCCTCGCCGGCCGCGGCGTCCCGGGGGGGGCGCCGGGCGGGTCCGGGGGCGGGCCCCGCGACCGGCGGCGCCTCGGGCGCGACCGCGGGCGGCGTCGGAGCCACCTCCTCCGGGGGCAGCTCGACCCGCTCGCGCCGCGGAGCCAGGGCGGGGGTCGGGGGCTCGACGGCTTGCTCCGGCGCGTGCTCCTCGGGCGCGGGCTCGGGGATCGGCGGCGCCGGAGCACGCACGACGTCTTGCATGGTCAGCTCGATCGGGAGCACGTCGGGGACGAGCTCGGCGGGGGACGGGAGCAGCCCCAGGCCGAGCGCCGCGGCCAGGTGCGCCAGCAGCGAGAGCCCGCCCACCGACAGCACGCGCATGACGTCGGAGCGCATCGCCGCGGGAGGTGACGGGACCGCAGAAGGCGCGTGTGCGAGCTCGTTCCACTGCATGAGAGAGGAGGGAGAGTACGAGAATCGTTCTCAATGGCGAGAATGAGTCGCCCTCGTGGGGCGGTCAAGGCGCCAGGAAGGCGGCTTCTCACAATCCCCTTGCGTTGAGAATGAGAACGACTATCGTTCCTGCGTCCGGCCCGGGCCGAGGACGGGAGTGAAACGACGATGAAGCCCAGAAGCACCTTGATCTTCCTCTTGTCGGCGCTGGCGTTCGGCTGCGACGACGGCCCCGATCCGATGGGCGATGGCGGCGGGGGTACGGACGCCGCAGGCATGACCGTCGACGCGGGGAACGACGCGGGGAGCCCCGACGAGGACGCGAGCGGCGGCACGGACGCAGGTGGCGGCACGGACGCGGGCGGGCCGACGCTTCCAGGAGATCCGGTCGTCATCGCGCTCTCGGCCGGTCACGACCGCGTCTTCGCGATCACCCATGACGCCGCGGGGAACCTCCTCGCCACCGGCCAGATCGCGGACGGGATCAGCAGCTCGGAGGACTTCGAGATCTTCGTCGCGCGCATCACGCCCGCCGGGCTGCTCGACGCGACCTTCGGCACGGACGGGATCACGCGCGTGAACGTCGCGGAGGGCGGGCGGGCGCTCGAGATCGCGCACGGCATCGGGGTCCAGTCCTCGGGCGAGATCGTGGTCGCGGGGGCCGCCGAGCACGATCCGACCGCGGCGGGCCTGGCCGCGACCGACACGGACATCGTGGTCCTGCGCTTCACCGCGGACGGCGACTTGGACGCGACGTTCGGCAGCGCCGGCATCGATCGGATCGACGCGGGCACCGGCGTCGTGACCACGAACGCGATGGGTGTGGACGTCTGGTCGGCGGGCGACGCCCAATGGGGCTTCGGGCTCGACTCGATGGATCGCATCGTGATCCACGGCGTGACGCGCGCGCCCGCCCCCGCGACCGACACGGACTACGCGCTGATTCGGCGGCTCGCGGACGGCGGGCCCGACACCGCGTTCGGCGGCGGCGACGGCATCGTCACGCTCGAGGTCGGCGGCGCCAGCGCAGGCGCGCGCACCCTCACCGTGCTCCCCGACGACAGCCTCATCGGGGCCGGCTACACGACCTCGAGCGTGCTCGTCCGGCCGGACGCGACGCCGACCTCGCAGCAGCCCGTGCTCTGGCGCGTGACCGCCGCCGGCGAGCCCGACGCGACCTTCGCGACGATGGATGCCACCACCACCCCGGGCGTCTGGTACGACTTCGCGTCGCCCGCCCCCGAGCTCCGCAACGCGGAGGCGTACGGCGCCGCGCGGCTCAGCGACGGGCGGCTCGTGACGATCGGCTACGGTCCGACAGACGGCGCGGGAACCGGGACCGACCTCGTCTCCTTCCGCTTCAGCGCCGACGGCGTGCTGGACGCCACGTACGGCGCGGTCTACGTCGACGTGGGGATGGACGCCGACAACGGGCGCCACATCATCGCGCTGCCGGACGATCGCACCCTCTCGGTGGGCCGGGGCCGGCCGGTGCCGCCGGCCGGAGGCACGCTCGAGCGCGATGGCCTGATCCTCGTGCTCTCCGCCGACGGCGAGCCGGACGGGACCTTCGGCGCCAACGGCCTGCGGGTCTACGACCTCGGCGGCGACGGCGACCACCTCTGGGGTGCGTCGGTGTTCGAGTCGAGCGCCGGCGACTGGGTCGCGGCCGGCGGCATCGCCGGCGCAGAGACCGACGCGGACGACGACGACTCGGTCTTCGTGCTAATCCCGCTCTGAGCGTCGGCGAGCCGCGCGCTCGCGTGGAGCTTCGATGTCGCGAATCCAGCGCTTGCTTTCCATCACGCTCGCCGCGGTCCTCGGGCCCGGCTGCGTGATCGTCTCGAGTTCCTCGAACACGCCGCCGCGGGACTCGGGGCACGACGCCTTCGTCGTCCCGCCGCGCGACGGCGCGGGCGTAGACGCCTCGGAGCTGCCGGTCCTGACGCGCGAGGAGGCGACCCGGGGTCTGCTCGCCTCGATCGGGACGAACGTCGTCCTGCCGACGTACCGGGAGATCGCGCGCGGCGCGGCGACCCTCGAGAGCGCGACGGCCGCGTACGCAGCGTCGGGATCCGTCGACGATCGAGACGCCGCCCGCGCCGCCTGGACGAGCCTGATGGGCGCCGTCGAGCGCGCGGAGCTGCTCCAGTTCGGGCCCGCCGGCATGGCGATCCCCGAGGTCCTCGGCGGGCGAGGCCTCCGCGACGAGGTCTACGTCTTCCCGATCAACCGGTGCTTCGTCGACGTCGCCGCGCAGCAGCGGACCTTCGACGACCTGGAGGCGCTGTCCGCGCAGCCCACGTTCGCGCGGGGGCTCGGCGCGGTCGAGTACCAGCTCTTCGCGGCGGACACGGCGCACGGGTGCGATCCGGGAGCGGCGACGCGCGTGGACGACGTCGCCTGGGATGATCTCGGCGAGGACGGCGTGCGTCGGCTCCGGGCCGAGGCCGCGCACGGCGACGCCCAGCTCGTACGCCGCGCCGCCGACACGCTGGTCGCCGCGTGGGATGGCGGAGGGTTCACGGCGCAGCTCGCGTCGGCCGGAGAGTCGGGGAGCGTCTACCCGACGACGCAGGCCGCGATGAACGCGATCTACTGGGCCATGGTCTACTCGGATCGGGCCGTGAAGGACATGAAGCTCGGCGTCCCGACGGGCCTGAGCGACCTGTGCGGCGCGCCGTCTTGTCCTCACCTGCTCGAGTCGCCCTGGGCGGGCCGATCGGTCGAGCACGTCGCCGCGAACCTCGTCGGCCTGCAGCAGGTCTTCCTCGGCGGGCCGGTCGGCACGCCCGCGATCGGCTTCGACGACCTGCTCCGCGCGATCGACCAGGCCGCGCTCGCGGCCGAAATGGACGCGGCGATCGCCGCCGCGATCGAGACGGCGTCGGCGATCCCGTCCGTGGATGCGGCGTCGTTCGCGACGCACGAGGCCGCGCTGGAGGCGCTGTACGCGGCGGTGCGGACAGTGACCACGCTCCTCAAGGTGGACCTCGCGGGCATCCTCGCGTTCACGCCACCCCCTGGGGCCGGCGAGGACAACGACTGATGCACGCTCCAAGCGCGCTGATCGACGCGGCTTGGCGCCGCGCACACCGACCCATCGACGCGGCCGGGCTCGCGGTGTTCCGGATCCTGTTCGGCCTCCTGGCGTTCGCGATGCCGCTCCGCTTCCTCGCGAACGGCTGGGTCGAGCGCTTCTACGTCCGCCCCACGTTCTTCTTCCAATACTACGGGCTCGAGTGGGTGGAGCCGCTGCGCGAGCCCTGGATCCACGCGGCGTTCGTGATCATGGCGCTGGCGGGCGCGCTCATCGCCGTGGGCCTCTTCTACCGCGCCGCGGCCGCAACGTTTTTTGCGGTATTCACATACGTCGAGCTCATCGACGTCACGACCTACCTGAACCACTACTACCTCGTCAGCCTGATCGCGCTCCTGCTCGTGTTCCTTCCGCTCCACCGGACCTGGTCGGTGGACGCGTGGCGGAGCCCGCGCGTGCGCGGCGACGGAACGCTGCCCGCTTGGACCGCGTGGCTCCTGCGGTTCCAGGTCGGCGCCGTGTACGTGTTCGCGGCGCACGCGAAGCTCACGGGCGACTGGCTGCTCCACGCGCAGCCGCTGTCGATCTGGCTCGGCGCGCGGATGGACACCCCCGTCGTGGGGCCGCTGTTCGACCGCATCGAGGTCGCGTACGCGATGAGCTGGGCGGGGTTCCTCTACGACCTCACCATCCCCTTCTGGCTGTCCTGGCGCCGCACGCGGCCCTTCGCGTACGCGGTCCTGCTCGCGTTCCACGGGATGACGCACCTGCTCTTCGACATCGGCCTCTTCCCGTTGATCATGAGCCTCTTCGCCGTCGTGTTCTTCGATCCGAGCTGGCCTCGCGCGATCGCGCGACGGCTCGGTGCCGCGAGGTGGGCCGCCGCTCCGGAGCCCGGCGCGGACGTGCGAGGGCCCACGCGCTGGCGCGCCGGCGGCGCCGCGGTGGTGGTGGCGTGGTGCCTCTTCCACGTCGCGATGCCGCTCCGCGCGTACGCGTATGGCCGCAACGTGCTCTGGGACGAGCAGGGCATGCGGTGGTCGTGGCGGGTGCTCTGCCGCGAGAAGAGCGCCGCGGTCACCTACCTCGTGCGCGCGCGCGGCTGGTCCGGCGAGCGCGAGATCGCGCCGCGCCGGTACCTCACGCTCGATCAGGAGATCGAGTTCGCCGGCCAGCCGGACATGATCGTCCAGCTAGCGCACCACATCCGCGAAGAGCTCGAGGCCCGCGGCGAGCGCGACGTCGAGGTCCGCGCGGACGTGCGAGCCGCGCTCAACGGGCGGCGGAGCGCGCCGCTCGTCGACCCGTCGGTCGATCTGTCGCGCGTCGACGACGGAGTCTCCGACGCCGAGTGGATCCTGCCGGCGCCCGCGGGCCCTCCGGCGCGGGTGGGGCGGACGAGCGACTGGTTCGCGCCGATCGTGGGCTCGCTCACGGGCCGCGGCGACGGCGAGCTCGCCGCGAGGCGCGTGCCATGAGGGGCGCCGCGCTCTGTCTCGCCGTGCTGCTCGCGGGGATCGCTCCGGCCGCCGCGCAGGAGCAGGAGTTCCCCGCGGACGCGGCCCCCGATGCGGGCGGCGACGATGTCGACGAGGCCGGTGACCCGCCGTCCGACGGGGCCGCCGACGCGGCGCCCGATCCGAGCGACGAGGAGCGAGCGAGCGAGGAGGACGCGAGCGAGCGAGAGGGCGCGCCCGAGGAGCCCGCTGCGCCGCCGGTCGAGGTCTCCGAGGAGGAGGAGGAGCCATACGCCGACGACGCGGCGGCCGACGAGGACGAGGAGCCGCTGCCCCCGGTGATGGTCACCGGCGAGGTCGTCGTGGAGGGACAGGCCGAGGAGCTCTTCCGTATCGGCGGGTCCGCCCACGTGCTCGGTGAAGAGGAGCTCGCGCAGCTCTCTTACAACGACCCGATGGCCGTGCTCACCTCGATCCCGGGGGTGTACGTGCGCTCGGAGGAGGGCTTCGGCCTGCGCCCGAACGTCGGGCTCCGCGGGGCGGCCTCGGAGCGGAGCCGGAAGATCACCCTGATGGAGGACGGGGTGCTCCTCGGGCCGGCGCCCTACTCCGCGCCCGCGGCCTACTACTTCCCGCTGATGGCGCGGATGGTGGGCGTCGAGGTGTTCGCCGGCCCCGCCGCGATCCCCTATGGGCCGGCGACGATCGGCGGCGCGCTCGATCTCATCACGCGCGGCGTCCCGACGCGGCGCGAGGGTCACGTCGACCTCTCGCTCGGGAACACGTGGTACGGCCGCGCGCACGCCCACTACGGCGACTCCAACGAGTGGGGCGGCTTCCTGATCGAGGCGCTGCACCTGCGCTCGAGCGGATACCAGGAGCTCGACGTCCCGCCGAACCAGAGCACCGACACGGGGTTCCATCGCACGGACGTCATCGCGCGCGGCGAGCTCCACGGGATGCTGGACGCTCACTTCTACCACCGGCTCGAGGTGTCGTTCGGGCTCGGCCTCGAGGAGTCGGACGCGTCGTACCTCGGGCTCACCGACGCCGACTTCCGCGCCACGCCATACCGGCAGTACGCCGCGACGCAGCTCGATCACATGGCGTGGTGGCGCACGCGCGTCCACGTCCGCTACACGCTCGAGTCGGACGACGTCGAGCTCCGCGTGGTCGCGTACCGCCACGACTTCCAGCGCACGTGGTACCGGCTCGATCACTTCTGCGACAACCTCGTCGACGCCCCGGAGGGGCAGGCCGACACGTGCACCGCGAACGTGGGCTTCGATCGGATCCTGCGCAGCCCCGGGGCCTACCCGTCGCACTACGGCCGACTCACGGGCGACGTCGAGGCGATGCCCGGCGACGCGCCCCTCTTGATGCTCCGCAACCACCGCGTCTTCGCCGTCCAGGGCGTGCAGGCGGATGGGCGGATCGCGGCGCGCACCGGCGACTTCACGCACCGCGTGCGCTTCGGCGCGCGCGTGCACTTCGACGAGATCACGCGCGACCACCGCGGGGACACCTACCACCTCGAGCGCCGCCAGATGGTGCAGCAGGCGAGCGGCCTGCGCTTCGACGACAACCACGACTCCGCCTGGGCGCTCGCCGCGTTCCTGAGCTGGGGGGTCTCGCTCGGGCCGCTGACCGTGTCGCCGGGCGCGCGGACGGAGCTGATCTGGACCCGCCACGAGGATCGCTTCACCGGTCTCGAGGTCGTAGGAGAGCAATACGCCTTGCTCCCCGGCGTCGGGGCGCAGGTAGAGGTCGTCCCGCGGCTGGCGCTCTTCGCGGGAGCGCACCTCGGCTTCTCCCCGGTCGCGCCCGGGTCGGGCCCGGAGGTGCTGCCCGAGGTCGCGTGGAACTACGAGGTGGGCGCGCGCTACGGGCGCATCACCGATCCCACGCACGCGCAGCTCACGTTCTTCGCGAGCGACTACGACAACCTCTCGAGCGTCTGCACGTTCACCACCGGCTGCGCCGCCGACATGCTCGACGAGCAGCTCAACGCGGGCGAGGCGGTGATCCTCGGCATCGAAGCGGAGGCGTCCCACACGTTCGTCGTCGACGAGCTCCGCGTGCCGCTCTCCGCGAGCTACACGTGGACCTGGACGCGGCTGGCGACGGCCTTCGTCTCGCCCAACCCGCAGTTCGGGACCGTCGAGCCCGGAGACCAGCTCCCGTACGTGCCCGAGCACCAACTGTCGGCGCGCGCGGGCTTCCATTGGCGCTCCCTCGAGCTCTTCGTCAACGGCGTGTTCACGTCGTCGAT
>JAYRVK010000320.1:0-8256 GCA_041918555.1 Sandaracinaceae bacterium | reverse complement strand
TCATGCAATGTCACGCCGCCGCCTGCCGGCCGCCATTGGCCGCGCGCCAGACGCGCTCGGGCGTGGCGGGCATCTCCACGTCCTTCACGCCGAGGGCGTCGCACACCGCGTTCATCACCGCCGCGGGCGCGCCGATCGCGCCCGCCTCGCCGCAGCCCTTCACCCCGAGGGGGTTGTGGGTGCACGGCGTGGTGCGCGTCTCGACCTTGAACTCCGGCAGGTCGTCGGCGCGCGGCATCGCGTAGTCCATGTAGGTCGCGGTGAGCAGCTGCCCCGACTCGCGGTCGTACACGCAGCCCTCGAGCAGCGCCTGGCCGATGCCCTGCGCGAGGCCGCCGTGCACCTGCCCCTCGACGATCATCGGGTTCACGATGTTGCCGAAGTCGTCGCACGCGGTGAAGTTCACGATGCGCGTCGCGCCCGTCTGCGGGTCCACCTCGACCTCGCAGATGTGCGTGCCGGCCGGGTAGGTGAAGTTCGTCGGGTCGTAGAAGGCCGTCTCGTCGAGGCCGGGCTCGAGCTTGTCGAGCGGGTAGTTGTGCGGCACGTAGGCCGTGAGCGCCACGCTCGCGAACGGCACGGCCTTGTCGGTGCCGGCCACTTTGAACTGCCCGTTCTCGAACACGACGTCGCTGTCGCCCGCCACGAGCTCGCGCATGGTGATCACCCCGGCGCGCGCGCGCGACGACGAGATCCGCGCGTTCGAGCTCGGTCAGCTCGACGCCTCCTGGCAGGGCCGGAGCCTCTTCGGGCGCGAGCCCGCGCGTCCCACGGCGACCGCCGAGGCGACCCTCGACGCGACGTGTATCCTCGTGCCCAACCGCGCGCGCGCGCTCGCCGACGACGAGGCGTGGGGCGGCGTGGTCGCCTCGATCGACCGCGAGCGCCTCGAGCGCGTGGGGCTCGCCCCGCGGCGGGCGCTGGGCGCCGGGCTCCCCGCGCCGCGCCTCCCCACCGCGGCGCCGCGCCGGGGGCTCCGCCTCGCGATGCCCGTGCGCACGGATCGCCCGAGAGAATTGCTCGCGGCCGAGGCGCTCGCGGGGATGCTCGACGAGCGCGGGATCCACCTCACCGTCGAGCGCCTCAGCCCCGAGCACTGCGAGCGGCAGATCGCACGATCGCAATGGGACTTGCGCCTCGCGCGGGTCTCGCCGCCGCTCCCCGGGCCGGGCCCCCTCGCCGCCGCCGCGCTCGCCGCCGCCGGGCAGCTCGATCGGGCGCGCGCGCTCGCGCCGGCCCTCGAGCAGGTCGACCTCGCCCGCGACGCCGCGGAGTCGCTCGGCGCGATGGTCCTCGGCCAGGAGCGGATCGTGCTGCACCACCGCGCCGATCTCCGCCAGCTCCGCCTGGACGCGCTCGGGCGCCTCTCGCTCGCGGACCTCTCGTTCACGCGCACCGCGGAGGTCCCGCGATGAGCCTGCGCTGGCGGTTCGGCCTCGCGCTCGTCTTGGCCGCGGTGATCCCGGCCGCGGTGCTCGGCCTGTTCCTGCGGTACACCACGCTCGCCGAGGCGCGCGCGGAGCACCAACAGCGACTCGTCGCCATCCGGGACTCCGCGGTGCGACGGCTCGACGAGCGCCGCGGACGCGAGCGCACCGCGCTCGCGCGGCTGTGCGACGGCGAGTTCCTCGTCGAGCGCCTGCTCGCCGACCTCGAGGCGCAGCGCTTCGGGCCGACCGAGCAGGGAGAGCTGGTCGAGCGCGTGCCCGCGCTGATGCGCTCGATGGGGCTCGCCGGGCTGATGCTCCTGGACGGCCGGCGAGGCAGCCGCTACGGGCGGGTCTTCGCCGCCGGACACTTCCCCGGCCACGCGGGCGCGACCGAGGTCCAGCTCGCCGACGCGATCGAGCACGCGGGCGCGGAGTGGTTCGTCCGCGACCTGCGCATGCGCGTGGAAGGCGAGACGAGCGAGGTCCCGGCCCTCGTCACCGGCTGCGTCGCCGAGCGCGGCGACGCGCGCGTGATCGCGGTCGGCGCCCAGGTCCTCAACGAGGCGTTCGTCGCCTCGCTCGCGGCCGACGTCTCCCCCGTGTACGTCGTGCTCACCGGGCCCGACCGGGTGCTCCCCAGCCGCTTCGCGGAGATGCCGTCCGAGGAGGTCGGCACCTTCGACGACCTCGAGCGCCGCCCCGTACGGGTCCTGGTCGCCGCGATCGACGAGACCAACCTCCGAGAGCGCCTCGCGCGCTTCGACCGCTCGATGGTCCTCACGCTCGGCGTCGCGCTCGTGGCCGCGCTCCTCGCCGGGCTGCTGCTCTCCCTCGCGATCACGCGACCGCTCGAGGAGCTCGAGAGCGCCGCCGCGCGCGTCGCCTCGGGCGACATGAAGACGATGATCACGGTGAGCGCGGGCGGTGAGGTCGGCAAGGCGCTGAGCGCGTTCAACCACATGACGGGCGAGCTCAAGCAGGCGCAAGCTCGCTTGATCCGCGCGGAGCGGATCGCCGCGTGGCGGGACATCGCGCGCCGGATCGCGCACGAGATCAAGAACCCGCTGATGCCGATCCAGACCTCGATCGAGACGATGCGCAAGGTCCACGCGCGCAAGCACCCCGACTTCGACGAGATCTTCGACGAGTCGACCGCGACCATCCTCGAGGAGGTCGAGCGCCTCAAGCGCATCGTCACCGAGTTCAGCCGCTTCGCCCGCATGCCGCGCCCCGATCCGACGATGCTGACGATCGAGGACGTGGCCCGACACACCGTGGGCCTGCACGCGGGGGGCGCGGTCGACGTTCGTCTCGAGATCGAGGGCGCGCTCGAGCAGGTGCGCGCGGACCGCGAGCAGCTGACCCAGGTGCTCGTCAACCTCGTACAGAACGGCGCGGACGCGGCGCAGGCACGCCACGGCGACCAGGGCGGGCGCGTCGACGTGGTGCTGTCGCCCGACGAGCGCGGCGTGCGGATCGAGATCATCGACAACGGGATCGGCATCCCCGACGAGGAGAAGGAGCGGATCTTCGAGCCCTACTACACGACGAAGGCGGGCGGGACGGGCCTCGGGCTCGCGATCGTCGAGCGGATCGTGCGAGACCACGGGGGGACCATCGACGTGCACGACGCCGAGGGCGGCGGCGCGGTGTTCGAGGTCGTGCTCACGCGCGCGGGGCCGCCGATGGAGGCCTCGACCACGGCGACGGACACCGCGCTCCCGAACGCGGATCGGACGCGGTGACGCGGCGCGCGATCCTCGAGGGAGAGTGCCTCGCGCGCCTCGCCCAGCTCGAGCCCGGCTTCGCGCGGCTCGTATACGTCGACCCGCCGTTCAACACCGGCAGGGTCCAGCGGCGCGACCGGATGAAGGTACGCCGCGACGCCGACGGAGAGCGCGGTGGCTTCGGGGGCGCGCGCTACGCGGTCGAGCACGTCGCCTCGCCGAGCTACGCGGATACCCAGTCCGACTACGTGGGCTGGCTGATCGAGCGCATCGCCGCGGGCCTGCGTTGCCTGACCGACGACGGCTCGCTCTTCGTCCACCTCGACTGGCGCGAGGTCCACTACGTGAAGGTCGCGCTCGACGGACTGCTCGGCCGCGCCTGCTTCCAGAACGAGATCATCTGGGCCTACGACTTCGGCGGGCGCGGCAAGCGCCGCTGGCCGCAGAAGCACGACACGTTGCTCTGGTACAGCCGCGATCCCGACCGCTACGTGTTCCACCACGACGCGATGCCGCGCATCCCGTACCTGGCGCCCGGCCTCGTCGGGAAGGAGAAGGCCGCCCGCGGCAAGACCCCGACCGACGTGTGGTGGCACACCATCGTCCCCACGAGCGGCAAGGAGAAGACGGGCTACCCGACGCAGAAGCCGCTCGGCGTGCTCGAGCGCGTCGTCGCGGTGCACACCGATCCCGGCGACGTGGTGCTCGACTTCTTCGCGGGCTCGGGCACGACCGGCGAGGCCGCGGCGAAGCTCGAGCGCGGCTTCGTCCTCATCGACCAGAGCCCCGACGCGATCGCGGTGATGAAGCGACGGCTCGCCGCCTACCTCTGATCGCCGAGCCGCGCGCAGTCGCGCTCGCGCAGGCACGCGACGATCGAGGCGACGTCCCCTTCCACGTCGGCCCCGTCGAGCCACACGTCGGGCGCGTAGCCGCGGCCCTCCGGGAAGCCTCCGAGCGCGCGGTCGCGATGCGCGCGCCGCCCGACCGAGATCCACAGCCCCGTCTCGGGCAGCCGGTACTGCCGCAGCTCGCCGACCTTCATCGTGCCCTCGGTGTTCTCGCCGACGACGAGCGTCCCCTCCAGCTGGCGCGCGAGGAGCACCGCGGTCTCGCACGCGGAGCCGCACCCGCGGTCGGTCACGAGCACGAGCCGGCCGCCGAACCGTTGCGGCGCGTGCCCCGGCTCGGTGTACGTGCCCTCGATCCGGTCGACGAACGGCCCGCGCTCCGCCATCGCCTCCTCGAGCAGCCGCGCCGCCTGCTCGACCCGCGCGCCCACCCACGCCGCGCCCGCCGCGTCGCCCCCCGCCTCGGCCGCCTGGCACGTCCAGAACGTCAACGCGCCTTGCAGTTCTACTTCGCTCGAGACCCGCAGCGTGTCGAAGTAGCGCAGGTCCTGGCTCGTCAGGGCGGCGAACCACGCGAGCAGGAAGCGATCGCTGCCCCCGCCGTTGCCGCGCACGTCGAGGACCACGACCGGCGCCTCGCGCACGAGCGGCGCGCTCGCCACGAACCGCTCGAGCGCCTCCCGCCGCGCCATCCCGAGGGTGCGCAGGCGCAGCCACGGCGTCTCGCCTCGGTGCCGCTCGAACGCGGGCCCCGGATCCTCCGGCCGCGGCCGGCGCGCGAGCGCGTACGAGACGACGGCACCCCCGGTACCGTCCTCGACGCGGCACTCGAGCGCGCTCGTCTCCTCCTCTGAGAGCAGCACGAGGCGGTGCGCGAGCGCGCCGTCGGACCACACCGGGGCGACGTGCTCCGCGCACGACCCGAGCATCCGCCCCTCGGGGTCGACCCACGCGTCGCCGCGGCGCTCGAAGATCGCCTCCGAGAGGTGCGCGAAGTGGTGCGCGCTCGTCGAGCGCCAGAGCCGCGCTCCGTCGGCGCCGCGGACCCACACCCCGAGGTGGTTGTCGTCGGCGAAGCGCAGACGCTCGGCGACGAGGTCGCGGAACGCGAGCGCGGAGACGGGCTCGCCCGGGATCGCCGCCCGGCCCTCCTCGAACGCGCGCGCCCACGCCGGCTCGTCGGCGACCAGCGTGAAGCCCGCATAGCCGCGGCGCAGGATCGTCTCGAGCCGCGCCCAGTCGGCCCGCATCGCCGCGGGCGAGACCGTCTCCGGCGTGGGCGCGTGGCACTCCCCGGCCGGCACCCGCAGCGCCGCGTACGCCGCGCGCGTCGCGGGGCTCACGCTCGGCGCGCACCCCGCGAGCAAGAGCAAGACGACTTGCGATGCACGAAGAACGGCCGTCACTCCTCGGGCGCTTCGTCTCCCGCGCCCTCGTCGGCCTCCGGCGGCGGCGGCGGGTCGTCCGGGACCTCTGGGTCGGGCGGCGCGCCGTACGGCTGCAGGACCTGCTCGTCGGGCGCCCGATCGTCGGGCGGCGCGCCGTAGGGCTGCGCGACCGGCTCGGGCCCACACGCGCCCGCGAGGACCGCGCCCATGTACACGATGGCGCCGCGCGTCAGGCTCGTCACCGCGCGCATCGGCTTGGGCGAGAGCCCCGGCGTCGGCGCACCACAGAACGGACACGCGATCGCGCGCACGTCGACGTGCCGCGCGCAGGCCGGGCAGGGAGCGAGCTGCAACATGCGAGCGAGGATAGCGCGGCCGGGCTCAGGGGGGCGAGGAGGCGAGCCGCCTCTCGATCGCGTCCACGCGGGCCTTGAGCTCGTCGACGTCGGTCTCGAGCACGCGATCGCGCCCCGCGAGGACGCCGAGGTGCCGCACCACGAACCGCGGCTGCTCGGCCATCTCGAGCAGGGTCGTCTCCACCACCTCGAGCCGCGCGTTCGTGTGGCCGAGCTCGGTCCGCACTTCGGCCAGCCCGCTCTCGATGCGGGCGCCGAGGTCGCTGCGCGTGGTCACGATCTCGTCGCGGATCTCCCTCAAGATCGCGACAGTCAGGTTGTCATGCGGGTCGCTCATCGCTCTCGCCTCCAAGGGTAGCTGCCGCCGCGTGCGACGGCGAGGGGCCCGGACGCGGAGCGCACGCACGACTGACGGAGAGCCGCGTCAGGTGCCCGCGAGGAGCGGCAGGTGCGGCCCGAGGAGGTCCGCGAGCTGTCGCACGATGCGGCTCGGGTCCTGCGCCTCGAGCGTGGGCAGCCGCACCGCGGGGGTGCGCGGCAGATCGCTCTTGAGCGAGAGCGCGAGGTGATCGCCCGCGCGCACGCGCGTCGCGAAGTCGGTGCGCACCGCGTCGAGCGCCGCCGCGAGCTCGGGCGGCGCCGCGTCGCGATCGATCTCCCCGACCCACGGCGGCGCCGCGGCGTCCGCGCGGTTGAGGATCAGCGCGCTCGGGTGCTGCCCGAGGCGCTTGAGCCGCCGGCTCAGGAACTGCGCGTCGGCCGCGGCCGAGCCGGTCGGCGCGGCGACGAGGAGGTAGCACGTGGTCGGCCCGACGAGGAGGTGCTCCGAGACCCGCGCGAGCCGCGCGAAGCGATCCTTCACGATCGCGAGCTCGGCGAAGAGGCCCGCCAGATCGCGCAGCGTGCGGGGGTTGAGGAGCCGGCCGAAGAGCGCCTCGATGCGCTTGCGCCCCGCCGCGAGCAGGCCCCCCCCCTCGTCGCGCACCTCGCCGTCGTCGGTGCCGTCGTCGCGGCCCGAGAGGTTGCCGAGCCACGTCACCGCGCGGCCCTCGTAGAGCGTCGCGAGCCGGCCCGGGTACGACACGAAGTCGAGGCCCTGCCGCGACGGGGCCGTGTCGACCACGAGGTAGTCGAAGCGCCGCTCCTCGATCGCCTTGGCCACGAGCATCAGCGACACGACCTCGTGCATCCCCGCCGCCGCGTCCGCGAGGAGCAGGTACACGCGGTTCTGGAGCATCCGCGCCTTCGCCTCGGGCTCGTCCTCGAACAGGAGATCGATGAACGTGCGCGTCGACGCGCGCGGCTCCGGCATGAGCGCGAAGAGCTTGTCCTCGATACCCGCCTCGACGTGCGCCTCCATCACCTGCTCGCCCACCGCGACCCCCATCGCGGACGCGAGGCGCCGCGCGGGGTCGACGGTCACGACCAGCGTGCGCAGCCCCCGCCGCGCGAGCGCGAGGCCGATCGCGGCGCTCGTCGTCGTCTTGCCGACGCCGCCCCCCCCCGCGCAGACCACGGTCTTCGGCGTCGGGTGGACGGTCACGCGGCCTCCCGCGCGGCGAGCCAGTCCGCGACCTGCACCGCGTTCGGGTCGAAGCCCGCCTGCGGCAACAGCAGCGGCTCGAGCCGCACCCCGAGGGAGGAGGCCCCGCGCAGCGTGACCAGCGCCTCGGCCCGCGCGGCCTCGCGCGCCTCGAGCACCTCGACGAGCCGCGCGCCCGCGTCGGTGCCGAGCGCGCGCGCCTGCTGGATCGCGCCCGGCGGGATTGGCTGCGGGAAGCGGTTCACGACGAGCCGCGCGGGCGGCATCCCGACCTCGCGCTCGAGCGCGCTGCAGAGCTCGAGGGTCTCCGGGAGCACCATCCGCTCGGGGAGCGTCACCACGACGACCGAGCACGCGCGCGGCGCGACGAGCCGATGCACGAGGCGCTCGGAGAGCTCGTAGAGCCCACCCGAGCCGAAGAGATCACGCATCTGGAGCGGCAGCCGCAGCCACGCGAGCCCGTGCCCGGTCGCCGGCATGTCCACCACGACGCGCCGACCGCGCGCCTTGTCCGCGATCTGTCCGACCGCGTCGAGCATCGCGAGCTCGCGCAGCGCGGGCGCCGCGCGGAGCATCCGCCGCACCGCGAAGTTCCCGATGAAGACCTTCGCGAGCATCTTCGAGCCGAGCAGCCGCCCGACGGACGCCTCGAGCGCCGTCTTGGGCTCGACGACCTCGTGCATCACCCCGCTCTTGCGGGCGCCCGCGAGCACGCGCCGGCCCGAGTCGCCGTCGCCGAATTCCACGAGCACGGCGCTCCCGTCGCGCTTGGCACCCGCCGCGGCGAGGCCGGCGGCGATCGTCGTCTTGCCGACGCCGCCCTTGCCGGTGACCAGGACGATCGAGGCGAGCGGCGGGAAAACGGCCGCATGGCTTCCGTCAGTCATGAACGCCGAATCATTAGCAGAAAACCGCGCGCTCCGCTGAGGTGCGTTCTGTGGCACACGTACGCCCGTGCTCG
>JAYRVK010000319.1:0-2083 GCA_041918555.1 Sandaracinaceae bacterium | reverse complement strand
GATGCGGCAGATCCACATGGTCGGGCCGTTCGGGTCCTCGACGCGCCTGCCGTCGGTCCCGTTCGACAAGCACGCGGCGCTCGAGGGGCTCGGCGCCTCGACGGCCGCTGCGGTGCTGGGGCTCGACGCGGAGGGCTGCGGGATCTCGCTGGCGACGTGGAGCCCGCCCGGCGCGCCGGTCCCGCCGCGGCGCGGGGAGGCCGCGTTCTGGGCGCGGGTCGCGCCGCACCTCGCGTGCGCGGCGCGGCTGCGGCGCGCGCTCCGCGCGCGACCCGAGCTGCCGAGGGCACCCGAGGCGGTGCTCGATCCGGGCGGGCGCGTGGTCCACGCCGAGGGGGACGCGCGCCAGGCGCTCGCGCGGGCGGCGCTGCGGGACGCGAGCGTGCGGGTCGATCGGGCGCGCGGTCGCGCGAAGCGGATCGACGCCGACGAGGCGCTGACCCTCTGGCGCTGCATGGTCGAGCGCCGCTGGACGATCGTCGACCAATTCGAGCGGGATGGGCGCCGCTACGTGGTGGCCTACCCGAACGTCCCCGCGGCGCGCGTCGCGCTCGAGGCGCTGACCCCGCGCGAGCGCGCCGTCGCGATGGCGGCCGCGCTCGGGCACGCGAACAAGGTGATCGCCTACGAGCTCGGGATCGCGGAGTCCACGGTGGCCACGCTCCTCGGGCGCGCGGCGCGCAAGCTCGGCGTCGCGAGCCGCGTGGAGCTGGTGCGCCGCCTCCGCGCGAGCCCGCTCCTCGCGCCCTGACCCGTCAGCCGAGCCGCGACGCCAGCTCCGCGCGCGAGTGCACCCCGAGCTTGCGATAGATCGCCGCGACCTGCTTGCTCACCGTCCGCGGGCTCGTGCCGCGATAGCGCGCGATCGTCGCGTTGTCGTGGCCGGCGAGGAGATGCCGCAAGATCTCTTGCTCGCTCCCGCTCAGGTCCGACGGGGCGCGGGAGGTCGGCGCGGGGAAGCTGAAGACCACGACCTCCTGCTCCCCGACCGGGAGGTGCGCGGCGCGCAGACCCGGAGGCGGTTCGTCGTCGTCGGGCGGCACGGACAGGGGCCGAGTATCCGCCGACCGGGAGGGCCCGGGAAGCGGTTCGTCAGGCGCCCGAGGACAGCGCGCGCGCGACCGCGAGGACGAGGTCGACGTGCGCGCGCACGCGGGCCTCGCGGCTCGGGAGGCGCCAGCTCGACTCGAGCGTGAGCTCGGGGATGCCGCGCTTCGCGAACCACGCGGTCGTCGCCATCATCCCGAGCGTCGCGGCCCACAGCGCGTGCACGAAGCGGCCGCCCGCGCCGATCAGCGCGAGCCCGGGCGGCCGCAGCGCGCCGCCGAAGTAGTCCTTGGTCGCCAGCGTGGTCCCGCCCGCCTCCATCGCGGCGAGCGCGTCCCGGGCGAGGTCCGGGCTCACGAGGTGGTTGGCGAACATGAACGTCGCGTCCTGCGGCCCCTCGTGGAGGGAGATCGCGAAGTCGGGCCGCATCGCGTCGGTGACCTCGCGGACGACCCGCGCCTCGGGCGTCTCGAAGCGGACGAAGTCGCGGTTGATGTCGAAGCCGCCGCCGTTGTAGCGCGAGAGGTGCGCCGCCCCGACCGGGTTCACCGGGGTGATCACGCGGAGCTCCACGTCGCCCGGGCGCTCTATCCGGTCGAGGAGCTCGGGGATCGCGAGGAGCCCCGCGTGCTCGTTGCCGTGCACGCCCGCGAGGACCAGCAACTTCTTTTGCGGTGTCGATGTGGAGGGCACGCGCACTTCGAGGATCGGGTAGGCGTGCCCGGCGTGGGGGATCTCCGCGAGGGTGCGGACCTCGAAGCGATCGGCGCGCTCGCGCAGCGCACGCGCGTACTCGTCCGGGTCGTAGCCGAGCGGGACGATCCCCATCTCGGTCTCGGGCTCGGGGCCCGGCGCCGGGCGGCGTACGAGGTGGTACTTCGCGAAGATCCGCAGCTCGTCGAGGGTGACCATCGCTGGCTCAGCGCAGGCGCCACTCGGCGCGCGCGGCCGCGTAGAGGATGCGGCCGAGCCGCTGCCGCTCGAGCGGAGCGAGCGTCTGCGCGCTGAGCTCCTCCGCGCGCGCCCGCGCCTCGGT
>JAYRVK010000318.1:0-3438 GCA_041918555.1 Sandaracinaceae bacterium | reverse complement strand
GATCGCGCTCGCTGTCGCCGTCGCGCTCGCCGTCGCCGTCGCCATCGCGGTCGCGTTCGCGGTCGCCCGCCGTCGCCATCGCGGTCGCGGTCGCGGTCGCGGTCGCGGTCGCGGAAGGTCGCGGACGCGGACGCCCGCCGTCGCCGTCGCCATCGCCCTCGCGGTCGCCATCGCCATCGCCATCGCCATCGCCATCGCCATCGCCATCGCAGTCGCCATCGCAGTCGCGGTCGTCCTCGCGACCGCCGTCGCGGTCGCCGTCGCCGTGTCGCCCGCGAGTCGCCGCCCGTTCAGCAGCTCCCGCGACGAGGCACCTCCCTCACGCAATCGAGCTCCATCGCGAGATCAAATGACGAACAGCTCCATCTCAAACCCGCGATCCGCTGTCTCGAGCGGGACATCGACGCGGCGTACCCCTCGCCCCCGTCGCGAGAGCTGACTTCCCCCCGGGTTTACATGGCACCCCGGACCGTGGACACTCCGCGCGATGGAGGACGCGTTCGGCCTCGTGGGGACCACCCTGCGGGACCAGTACCGGATCGACGCGGTCGCCGGCGAGGGTGGCTTCGGCGTCGTGTACCGCGCGCTCCACCTCGGCTTCGATCAGCCGGTCGCGGTCAAGTGCCTCAAGCTCCGCGCGGACCTCCCGGCGGCGGCGCGGCAGACGATCCTCGCGAGCTTCAAGGCCGAGGCCAAGACGCTCTTCCAGCTCTCGCAGCATCCATCGATCGTGCGCGTGCTCGAGACCGGGCTGACCGCGGCGCAGGTGCCGTTCCTCGTGATGGAGTGGCTCGACGGACACGACGTCGACGCGGAGCTCGACGCGCGCCTCCGCGCCGGGCTCGGGCCGTACACCGAGCGCGACGCCGTCGAGCTGCTGCGGCCGGCGGTCGAGGGGATCGCGTCCGCGCACCGGCGCGGCTACGCGCACCGCGACATCAAGCCCCCGAACCTCTTCGTCTGCGACACGGCCATGGGCCGCACCGTGAAGGTGCTCGACTTCGGGGTCGCCAAGGTGATGCAGGACGGGGACACCGCGACCCGCGCGATCACCAACGCGAACCCCGCGGCGAGGCCCTTCTCGCCGACGCACGGCGCCCCCGAGCAGGTGTCGGCCGAGCGGTTCGGCGCGACGGGGCCGTGGACCGACGTGCACGCGCTCGCGCTCGTGCTCGTGGAGCTGGTCACGGGGAGGCCGGCGCTGCGCGGCGACAACCTGTACGCGCTCCTCGCCGCGGCGATGGACGAGCGCCGGCCGACCCCGTGGGCGCGCGGCGCGGACGTCTCGGCCGCCTTCGAGGCGGTGTGCGCCAAGGCGCTGAGCCTGTCGCCGCCGCGCCGCTTCGCGGACGCGGGAGCCCTGCTCGCCGCGCTCGATGCGGCGCTCGCGCCGGCGCGGGTAGCGTCCGTCGCGACCGCCGATCGCGTTCGCGAGTCGACCGATCCCTTCCCCGAGGGATACCTCCCCGAGGCATACGTCGCGCCGCAGAACGAGTCGACGACCGAACGGCGCGTTGTCGGGGCCGTGCCGCGCACGTCCGAGCCAACGCTCCCGGTCCCGGGGACGCGGCCACCGCGCGAGGGTCTGCGCGAGCTGATCGGCGAGGAGATCGCCGGCTTCCGCCTCACCGCGGCCCTCGGCGAGGGCGCGATGGCGGTGGTGTTCCGCGGCGAGAACGTGCTCACGCCGGGCATCGCGCGGGCGATCAAGATCGTGCGCCCGGAGCTCGGCTCGCGGCCCGAGCTCGCGGCGCGGTTCTCGACGGAGGCGCTGACCCTCGAGCAGCTGAGCCACCCGAACATCGTGCGCTTCCACGGGCTGCGCACGCACGTCCACGGGGGGACGCGGCTGCTCGTGATGGAGCTCGAGCTCCTCGACGGTGAAACGCTGGCGGGCGTCCGTGGGGCCGCGCCGCCCGAGCTCGTCGTCGAGTGGATCCGGATGGCCGCGAGCGGCGTGGCGGCGGCGCACGCGCGCTCGGTCGTCCACCGCGACCTCAAGCCCGACAACTTGTTTCTCACCCGAGAGCGCGTCATCAAGGTGCTCGACTTCGGGATCGCCAAGGCCCTCGACGACGCGGATCGCGCGTCGGGCCTCACCCGCGAGGGCGCGACCCCGGGGACGCCCGCCTACATGGCGCCCGAGGTCTGCCGCGGCGCGGTGCCGGACGCGCGCGCGGACGTGTACGCGCTCGGCGTCACGCTGATGGAGCTGTTGCTCGGCTACCACCCGTACGGTCCGCCGGGCGCGCCGCCGCGGTCCTCGGCCCAGCTGATGTACGCGCACGCGAACGAGCCGCTCCCGTCGCTCCGCGCGGCGTGGCCCGAGGTGCCGGCCGCGCTCGATGCCGTGCTCCAGCGCGCGACCGCGAAGGAGCCCGCGGAGCGGTTCCGCGACGCGGGCGAGCTCGCCGAGGCGCTCGCGCGCGTGGACCTGCGCGCGGTCGAGCCGGCCACGCCGCGCGTGCAGACGACGGCGCCGCTCGACGCCGCGAAGAAGACCGACGTGCTGCTCCCACCGGGAACACCCCTCGCGCGGACCGAGCCGCTGGGCGTGCCGACGCGGACCGAGCCGGGCGGTCGAGGTGCGCTGGGCCCTCGCTGGATCGCGATCGCATCCGCCATGGTGGCCGTCCTGCTGCTCGGCGCGTTGGTGTGGGTGGGCGTGACGAGCGACGAATCGGCCGTCGTGCCCACCGTCGACTCGGCGGGGCCCGCCGGGGAGGGTGAGCCCCCGGGCGACTCGGCCGAGCCCCCGGGGGACGAGCCCGATCCCATCGAGCCGTTCGTGCTGCTCAACCACTGGATCGCCCAGCCCTCCTCGCACTCGACGCGGCTCGGGCTGAGCCGCGAAGAGGCGCCGAGGGACTGGCTCGGCTTCCGTCCGTCTCGCGAGATCCGGGCGCCCCGGACGTCGTACGACCTCCAGGCGCACGAGGTGACGTGGTCAGAGCTGCAGCCCTACCTCGACGCGGACGAGAGCCGGCGGTTCCCCGCGCCCACGTGGCTTCCGGACGACCGATCGAGGTACCCCGCCACGGGGGTGCCGTGGGCGATCGCGTCGGGGTACTGCCGCTCCATCGGCGGCGACCTGCCCACCGAGGAGCAGTGGGAGCTCGCGGCGCGCGGCGCGACTCGACGCCCGATGCCGTGGGGCGACGCCCCGGTCGATCCCGCCCGCACGCGGATCTACGGCGGTGTCTCGGGACACCCGGGCGTCGTGATGACGCACTCGCAGGACCGCACGCCCAACGACGAGCCCCTCTGGGACATGCTCGGCAACGCGCTCGAGTGGACCCGGGACGTGTATCGGCACGATCAACCCGGCGAGGACGAGTCGTGGACGCGCGACGGAGAAGGGCGCGTGTATCGTACCGTTCGCGGCGTTCCTCCCTACGGGGATCCGCCCGCTCCCCTGCAGGACGAGCTCGCGCGCCT
>JAYRVK010000317.1:0-6599 GCA_041918555.1 Sandaracinaceae bacterium | reverse complement strand
GACGGCTTCGCCTCCAGCGGCGTGTGCCGACCCTCCGCCGGTGACTGCGACGTCGCCGAGTCCTGCAACGGCTCGGGAGCCGGCTGCCCCGCAAATGGATTTGCGGCCTCCTCGACGGTGTGCCGCCCCGCCGACGGCGCGTGCGACGTCGCCGAGTCCTGCACGGGGTCCGGCGCCGCGTGCCCGAGCGACGGCTTCGCCTCGAGCGGCGTGTGCCGTCCCTCCGCCGGTGACTGCGACGTCGCCGAGTCCTGCAACGGCTCGGGAACCGGCTGCCCCGCAAATGGATTTGCGGCCTCCTCGACGGTGTGCCGCCCCGTCGACGGCGCGTGCGACGTCGCCGAGTCCTGCACGGGGTCGGGGGCCGCGTGCCCGGGCGACGGCTTCGCCTCGAGCGGTGCGTGCCGTCCGTCGGCCGGGCCCTGCGACGTCGCGGAGTCCTGCAACGGCGCGAGCGCCGCCTGCCCCGCGGACGGGTTCGCGAGCTCGTCGACGGTCTGCCGCGTGGCGGTGGGACCCTGCGACGAGACCGAGCGGTGCGGGGGCGTGAGCGCCGCGTGCCCGGCCAACGCGGTCGCGCCGAACGGCACCGTGTGTCGGGCCGAGGTCGGATCGTGCGACGTCGCCGAGCGGTGCAACGGCGTCACGGCCGTCTGCCCGGGCGACGGGCTCGCCTCGAGCGCGCACGTGTGCCGCCCCGCGGCCAGCGTGTGCGACGCCGAAGAGGTGTGCGATGGGCTCCGCGCGACGTGTCCCCTCGATCGCGTGTCATCCGCAGGCGCGGTCTGCCGAGCCGCGACCGGCGTGTGCGACGCGGCCGAGTCCTGCGACGGCGCGAGCGGCGCGTGCCCGACGGACCGCAGCGCACCGGACGGTACGGCCTGCGCGGATGCGCTCTTCTGCAACGGCGAGGAGGCCTGCTCGGGCGGGACGTGCGCGGCGGGGACGCCCGCCTCGTGCGACGACCGCAACCTCTGCACCGCCGACGCCTGCATGGAGCCGGGCGGCTGCGCGAGCGTCGCGATCCCCGGCTGCTGCAACGTCGACGCGGACTGCACCGACGGCGACGCGTGCACCGCCGACACGTGCACGGGCCCCGGCGGCACGTGCACCTCGAGCCCGATCACCGGCTGCTGCGCGCTCGACGCGGACTGCGAGGACGGCAACATGTGCACCGCCAACGCGTGCGACCCCACGACGCGTCGGTGCACGACGTCGCCGGTGCCCGGGTGCTGCGACGTCGACGCGGACTGCAGCGACGGCAACGCGTGCACCGCGGACACGTGCGAGCCCTCGACGGGCTCGTGCACGAACGCGGCGGTGCCCGGGTGCTGCCTCACCGACGGCGACTGCGACGACGCGAGCACGTGCACGGCGGACGCATGCGACACCGCGGCGATGACCTGCACGAACGACCCGCTGGCCGGCTGCTGCCTGCTCGACACCGACTGCGACGACGGCGCGATCTGCACGGCCGACACGTGCGACGCGGCGACCGCGACCTGCGGCAACGACCCGATCGAGGAGTGCTGCGTGGGCGTCGAGGACTGCGACGACGCGGACGCGTGCACGGACGACACGTGCGACACCGCGGTCAACCTGTGCGGCCACGCCGAGATCCCGGGCTGCCGCGAGGGAGACGCGGGGATGCCGGACGCGGGCGGGGACATCCCGGACGACGCAGGCTCCGGCGACGGCGGCACCGGCGCAGACGGCGCGGTGATGACGGAGGACGCGGGCCTCGGCGGCGACGCCGGCGAGGAGATCGGCGGGCTCGCGGGCGGGTGCGGCTGCCGCACCAGCTCGGGGCGGACCGCTCCGCTCGGGCCGCTCGTCGCGCTCGGCGCCGTGCTCTGGCGGCGCCGCGCGCGGAGGCGCTAGGGGCCGCCGTCGGGCGTCGCCGGAGGTCCGACGGGCCCGCCGCCCCCCGACGGCTCGACGCGCCAGTCGCAGGTGAAGCTGCCGCCGCCGTAGGCGCGCGACGTGACCGTGAACGCTCCGGACGGGGGGCAGGCGACCGTCGCGCGCGGGCAGACCCCGTCGCCGCTGTCGTCGTCCTCGGCGAGCGTCGCCCCGCCGGCGGCGCACGTCAGGGTATCGGTGACGCCGTCGCAGACGACGATGACCGCGTCGCCCGAGCAACGGCCCACCCCCATGTCGTCGCAGCCCACCGAGTACACGACGCCCGGCGTGCAGGCCTCCATCCCGTCCTCGCGGTGCCGGCGGCACCCGCCGGCGAGCATGGCCACGATGAGGCCGAGGAGCCCGAGCGTGATGGTCGTTCGCATCGCTTCCCTCCCGATGGGCCTTTGGTAGTCTGCTCGGCACGAGATGTCGACGCTGATCGCGCCCGAGGACCTCCGAGAGGCACACCGGCTCTTCGACGTGCGGATGGGGCCGACCGCGGCCGAGGCCTATCGCACGGCGCACCTCGAGGGGGCGCACTTCGTCGACGTCGAGGCGGATCTCGGCGGCCACGCGGCGGACCCGGCCCACGGCGGCCGCCACCCGCTGCCGAACCTCGCGGCGTGGCGCCAGCGGCTCGGGCAGCTCGGGATCGCGCCGGACACCGACGTGGTCGCGTACGACGACGCGGGCGGCGCGCTCGCCGCGGCGCGCTTCTGGTGGATGCTCCGCGCGATCGGGCACGCGCGCGTGTGGGTGCTCGACGGCGGGATGAAGGCCGCGGTGGCGGCGGGCGTGCCGCTGACCTCCGACGTACCTACCCGGATCCCCACGCCGCCCTACCCCGCGACCGACTGGTCGCCGCGGCACGTCACCGTCGAGGCGCTCGAGCCCGCGCTGGCGGCGGGGGGCTGCCGGCTCCTCGACGCGCGCTCTCGCGAGCGGTTCGCGGGCCACGGCGAGACGTACGACCCACCCGGCGGTCACATCCCGGGCGCCGTCAACGCCCCGTACGCGGAGCACCTCGACGCCTCCGGCCGCTTCAAGTCCCGCGGGGCGCTGCGCGCGCTGTACGCGCCGATCCTGGGCGACGCCGCGATGGAGGACGTCGTCGCGAGCTGCGGCTCGGGGATCACCGCGTGCCACACCCTGCTCGCGCTGGAGCACGCGGGCTTCTCGGGCGCGCGGCTCTACGTCGGCTCGTTCTCCGAGTGGTCGCGCTCGGCGCGGCCCGTCGAGCGCGCGTGACGCTGATCCGCTCCACGTACTGGGGCGGGATGCCGTTCGACCTCCGGCGGCCGCCGAAGGCCGCGCGGATCGAGCCGGTGAAGCTCCGCACGTTCGACCACCGCGAGGCGCGCGGCCTGCTCTGGGCCCCCGCGCGCGCGACGCGGGGCGCGCTGCTGATGCACCCGCGCGTCGACTTCACGCGGCACTACGCGATCCCGCGCCTGCTCGACGCGGGCCTCGCGGTGCTCGCGCTGAACAGCCGGAGCCCGAACGACGACACGGACACCGTGCACGAGGAGCTGGTGCTCGACGTCGCGGCCGGCGTCGCGCGCCTGCACGAGGAGGTCGAGCACGTCGCGCTGCTCGGGAACTCGGGCGGGGGCTCGCTGATGTCGCTCTACGCGGCGCAGGCCGGCAAGCCGCCCGAGGCGCGGATCGCGCGCACCCCCGCGGGCGCGCCGACGGCGCTCGCGAGCGCGCCGCTCCCGCGCGCCGACGCGCTCGTGCTGATCGCGGCGCACCGTGGAGAAGGGCAAGTCTTGTTGCGGTCGATCGATCCGAGCGTGATCGACGAGGACGACCCGCACCCGACCGACGAAGCGCTCGACATGTACGCCCCTTCGAACGGCTTCGCCGAGCCGCCGGCGCCGAGCGCGTACGCAGCGGCCTTCGTCGAGCGCTACACCCAAGCCCAGCGCGCGCGCGTCGCGCGGATCGACGCGCGGGCCCGCGCCCTCGTCGGCGCGCAGGTCGGCGCGATGAAGCAGATGAAGGACCCGGCCTTCGCGTCGCGTCCGTTCGCCGAGCGCCAGGCGATCGAGCGCGCGCGCCACACCCAGCACGTGATGGTCGTGTACCGGACGATGGCGAGCCTCGACTACACGGATCCCACCCTCGATCCCTCGCCGCGCCCGTATGGATCCCTCCTGAGCGAGCGGCCCGATCTCATGAACCGCTCGCTCCCCGGCTTCGCGCGCACGATCACGCCGCGCGCGTGGCTCAGCACCTGGTCGGGCCTCTCCTCGAACGCCGACCTCGGCAAGACCCTGCCCGACGTGGCGCTCCCGATCCTCGTGGTCCACGCGGAGCGCGACGCCGAGCTCACGCCGCGCGCGGACCACGCGCCGATCGCGCAGGCGCTCGCGGGGCGTGCGACGATCACCACGATCGCGGGCGCCGGGCACTACTTCGAGCCGCCCTTCGGCCAGACCGACTCGCCCCACGTCGAGGCGCTCATGGACGTCGTCGTCGGCTGGCTCGCGGAGCGATGAGATGGAGCCCGAGCGCATCGCCCTCTACGGCCTCCTCTCGCTCGCCGGGATCGCCGCGGGCTTCCTCAACGTCCTCGCGGGGGGGGGCTCGCTCCTCACGCTGCCCGTCCTCGTGCTGCTCGGCTTGCCCGCGGGCGTGGCGAACGGGACGAACCGCCTCGCGGTGGTCACCCAGTCCATCGCGGGGGTGATCGCCTACCGGCGCGCGGGCAAGCTCACCACCGAGGCCCTCGGCCCGGTCGTGATCCCGACGGTGCTGGGCGCGGCGTGCGGCGCGATGCTCGCCGCGCGGGCGCCCGAGTCCCTGCTCGAGCCCGCGCTGCTCGGCGCGATGGTGGTGATGGCGCTCGTGATGGCGGTGAAGCCGTCGCTGGTCGCGCCCGACGAGACGGAGACGCCGGTGAGCTGGCGCGAGCGGCCGTGGGCGCTGGCCGGGCTCTTCGGCGCGGGCCTCTACGGCGGCTTCGCGCAGGCGGGCGTGGGCTTCCTCCTGCTCGCGGTGCTCGGCGGCGCGCTCCGCTTCGACGTGGTGCGCGCCAACGCGCTCAAGCTCGTGTGCACCGCCCTCTTCGGCGTCGTCGCGCTCGCGATCTTCGTGTACGCCGACCAGGTCGAGTGGGTCGCCGCCACGGTGCTCGCGGTCGGCACGGTGATCGGCTCGCAGCTCGGCGTGCGCTTCGCGGTGAAGGCGAGCGCGAGGGTGCTGCGCTGGATCGTGCTCGTCGCGGTCGTCGCGAGCGTGGTCGCGGCGCTGCTCCGATGAGCGCAAGATGGCGCGCATGGACCTCCACCCGAGCGCGCGGACCTGGCGCCTCCCGCCCGCGCGCGCGCCGCTCCCCGCGCCGCTCGCGCGGACGAACCTGAGGGAGCTCGCGGCTCGAGAGGGGCGGCTCGAGCACCACCTGACGATCGTCGCGCGGATCGGGCCCGCGCAGCTCGAGGTCGTGACGGCGAGCGAGCCGCTCTTCTTCGCGCACCAGAACGTGTCGGACGAGCACGTGATCGCGCTCGCGACGGGCGATCCCCTCGTCGACGCGATGCCGCTCCGCACGTTCCTGAGCGATCCGGCGAGCGGCGAGGACCTCGCCCGGCTGAACCACCGGGTCCACGATCTGATCCTGCACCCGTACGGCGCGTCGCACTGGCCGGGCCGGCTGCGCCCGCCGTTCGATCCGCCGCGCTTCCCCCCGGCGATCGGGCGGCGCACCGGCCTCTCGCTGGTGTTCTGCGGGGCGGTGCCGACGGCGCCCGCGCCGGATCGGCGCGCGTGGGTCAGCCCCGGTCGCGAGGAGGACGCGAAGGCCTATCGGCCGGACGCGCCGCCGCTCGGGCTCGTCGAGCTCGGCCGCGCGCCGCTCGGCCCGCTCGCGGCCATCGGCGAGGTCACGCTGTCGCTCGCCGCGCCGCCGCTCGCGCCTCCGCGAGGCGGGATCGCGATCGTCCTCGAGGGCGACACCGAGGCGGCGTTCGCGGGCGACCTCGTGTGGATCCCGCCGGGTGCGTCGTGGGATCCGCCGGGGATCTCGCGCGCCCTCCTCGCGGCCTCGCCGAGCACCGGGCCCGAGCCGCCGCCGCGCGTCTGGTCGCGCGTGCCCGAGCCGCCCTTCGCGGAGCCCCCCGAGGGCGCGCTCCCGTGCGCGATCGGCGCGATGCAGCTCGCGGCGCGGTCTTCGAGCGAGGTGGAAGCGACGCTCGACGGGTTGACCACGCGACTTCCTCGCTACTGGCTCGCGCGCATGCTCTGGCGCATCGCCGTGCACACCGCGGTGCTCGACGGAGAGCGCGCGGCGCCGCGGCCCTGCCTCGGCCACGTGGAGACCTACGGCGGCTTCTTCTACGACGACCGGGACGGAGCGTTCCGCTTCGGCCTGCGCGGCGCGTCGGCGGCGACGACGGTGGCGCCCGAGGCGCTGCTCGCCACGCTCGCGCGCGCATGGGCCTCCGTGCGCCCCGAGGGCCACGACGAGGATCCTCGCTGAATATCGCAAGAAAAGTGGACGGCGGAGGCGCCCCCCGCGCCCCCGCCGTCCGGCGAGCCCCTCCCCCGAGGAGAACGTCTATCGCTTCTTCGCGACGACGGCGGCGACGAAGGCGACCGCGGCCGCGGCGAGCGTGAGCCAGAGGCCGACGCCCGTGGTCGCGACGAAGAGCCGGATCATCTGGACGCCGAGGAAGCCGTACACGCCGACGCCG
>JAYRVK010000316.1:0-4176 GCA_041918555.1 Sandaracinaceae bacterium | reverse complement strand
CCGGGGCCCCCCCCCCCCCGGGGGGGGGCCCGCCCCCCCGGGCCCGGGCGGGGCCGCCCCGCCCGCCGCCGCGGCGCCCCCCCACGACGCGAGGAGGCACCACGAGAGCGCACCGAGAGTGAGAGTTCGCGGCATGGGCGGGCGAGACTATACCTCCGGGCGTGTCGAGCGCAGCGAAGGCAGACGAGGCGGGGGCGCGGTGAGCGTCGCGTGGGTCCTCAACCTCGGCGCAGAGGCCGAGCTCGCGGGCCGTCCGCTCGGCGCGGCCGCCGCGCGCCGGCTCGCCGAGGTGCGGCGCGCGCTCGCCCTCCCCGCCGGCCACCTGGTCCTCGACGTCGACGACGACGCCGCCGCGGCGGGTCTCGAGGGGCGCGCGTGGTGCCCCACGCCCGCGGCCCTCGCGCGCCTCGCGCGGGCGGGCGCGCGGGTGCCGCCGGCGCCGCCTCCCGAGGTGCTGCGCCGTGTCAACGAACGTTCCTTCTCTCACGGACTCGTCGCGCTCCCGGGCGCCGTGCGCTGCGAGGATCTGCCCGCGGTGCGGGCGGCCGCGGAGCGGCCCGGCCGCTGGCTGATGTTCCGCGCGCTCACGTTCGCGGGGCGTGGGCAGCGGCGAGTGGACGCGGAGCGCTGGGACGAGGGCGCCGCGGCCTGGGCGCAGGGCGCGCTCCGCGAGGGGCCCGTGCACGTGGTGCCGCGACTCGCGATCGAGCTCGAGTGCGGGCTGCACGGCCACCTCGGAGAGCGGCTCCGCGTCGGCCGTCCGACCGTCAGCCAGGTCGACGAGGTCGGCCAGTGGCGCGCGAGCCGCCTCGCGACCGACGAGCTGTCCCGCGCCGAGCGCGACGCGCTCCACGAGGCGGTCGAGCGCGCCGCGTCGGCGCTCCGCGAGGCGGGCTACTTCGGTCCGTTCGGCGTGGACGCGTTCCGCCACGCGGGCGGCTTCCACCCGCTCTCCGAGATCAACGCGCGCTACTCGATGGGCTGGCCCGTCGGGATGGGCGGCTGGGAGTGATCACGGAGCCTCCGCGCGCTCGCGGCGGCGCTCGCGCTCGACGACGGGCATCATCGCGCGCTGCGCCTCGAGCGTGTCGACGATGACGACGTGATCCTGCTCGGGGTGCAGCGCCGCGCGCCCGAGGAAGATCATCATGGCGTGCTCCGGCGCGATGCGGTCGGTGCTGCGGCCCGGCAGCGAGACGACGCTGCTGCGCACGAGCGCGCGATCGAGCGTGGTGAGCATGCGCTCGACGACGCCGTCCACCGCCGCGTCGTCGAAGGCGTCGGTCGGCCCGACTCCGAAGAGGAACACCTTTTCGAAGGGGAGCCGCGGCTGCGCGGGCAAGAGGATCGTCTCGCCGCGCGCACCGGTCGCGCGACCCCGGAGGAGGACGCGGGAGACCGCGCCGCACAGGCGCCAGTCGACCAGCCCCACCTCGCGCCGCAGCGGCCGCTCGTCCTCGAAGAAGCAGAGCGCGAGCGCCTCGCTCTCGAGCTCGTCGAAGCGCCGGAGATCCGGCGCCACGAACCGGACCTCCACCTCAGTCCTTCCCGAGGTCGGACGCGATCCGATCGAGCACGCCGTTGACGAACCCGGCGCTGCCCTCGGAGCCGAAGCGCTTCGCGAGCTCGACGGCCTCGTTGAGCGTCACGCGGCGCGGCACGTCCTCGAGCGCCATCAGCTCGTAGGTCGCCAAGCGCAGGATGTTGCGATCGACGCGCGCCATCCGCTCGATCCGCCAGTGCTGGCTCACCTCGCGGATGAGGTCGTCGATCCGCTCGCGGCGCTCCGCCCAGCCGCGCACCAGGTCGTTCGCGAAGCCCTCGCCCTCCCGGCTCGGCCCGAGGTGCGCCCAGAACGCCTGGATGGCCTGCTCGGGGGTCACCCCCGAGACGTCGATCTGGAACAGCATCTGGAGCGCGGCCTCGCGCCCCCGTCGTCGACTGCCCATGCGACACCGGGCCCGGGCTCAGTAGCCCGCCGCCTCCATCGCGCGCCGGAGGTTGACCATCTCGATCGCGCCGAGGGCCGCCTCCCAGCCCTTGTTCCCGGCCTTGGTCCCCGCGCGCTCGACGGCCTGCTCGATCGTGTCGGTCGTCAGCACGCCGAAGAGCACCGGCACACCGGTCTCCCACATCGCCGCGCCGCAGCCCTTGGCGACCTCGCCGGCCACGTAGTCGAAGTGCGGCGTCGCGCCGCGGATCACCGCCGCGAGGGCGATCACCGCGTCGATCTTCCCGGACGCCGCGAAGCGCTTCACGACGAGCGGGATCTCGAAGCTGCCCGGCGCGCGGGCGACCACGATCGCGTCCCGCGCGATGCCGTGCCGCACGAGCCCGTCGATCGCGCCCTCGAGGAGCCGATCCGTGACCAAGTGGTTGAAGCGGCCGACGACGATCGCGAACCGCGCCCCCTTGGGTCTCTCGTAGGTGCCCTCGAGCTGCTCTTCTGCCGACATCCCTCGTCTCTCAGTGCTTCGTATCGCTGGTGATCGCCAGCCCGTCCATCTCGGCCGAGCGCACGCTCATGCCCTCGTCCTCGCGGACGACGAGCTGCTCCACGATCTCGAGCCCGTAGCCCTCGAGGCCCGCGATGCGCCGCGGCCGGTTCGTGAGGAGCCGGATCCGCCGCAGGCCGAGATCCCGCAGCACCTGCGCGCCGAGGCCGTACTCGCGCAGCACCTCGCCCTGCTCCATCGGGCGCTTGCGGACTCTGCCGCCCGTGCGCGCCGCGAGGTCCGCGTCGAGATCGATCGCGGCGGGCGGGATGAACACGATCACGCCGCAGCCCTCCTCCTCGATCCGTGCGATGACGTCGGTGATCGCCGTGCGCCCACGCGAGCGCACGCCGAACACATCGCCGAGCACGCTCCCCGTGTGCATGCGAACGATCGTCGGCGCGTCGTCGAGCGCGCCGAGCGCCAGGGCGAGGAACTGCCGATCTCCCGCGTCGAAGGTGTGCGCGGTCCACGTCCGCCCGCTCGCGAGCACGAGCTCGGCGCTCGACAGGCGCGTGACGAGCCGCTCGTGCTGGAGGCGGAACTGCACGAGGTCGGCGATCGACAGGACGCGCAGCCCGTGCTCGTCCGCGAAGCGCACGAGGTCGGGCAGCCGGGCCATGGTTCCGTCCTCGTTCATGATCTCGCAGATGACGCCCGCCGGCTCGAGGCCCGCGAGCTTCGCGAGATCGACCGAGCCCTCGGTGTGGCCGGTGCGGCGCAGCACGCCGCCATCGCGCGCGCGGAGCGGGAACACGTGGCCGGGGCTCACGAGGTCGCTCGGCTTCGCGCCGGGGCGCACGGCCGTCAAGACGGTGTGCGCGCGATCGGCGGCGCTGATCCCAGTCGTGACGCCCTCGCGCGCCTCGATCGAGACCGTGAACGCGGTCGAGCGGGAGCTGCGGTTCTCGTCGACCATCATGGGCAGATCGAGCTGCGCGACGCGCTCCTCGGTGAGCGCGAGGCAGATGAGCCCGCGCGCGTGCCGGGCCATGAAGTTGATCGACTCGGGCGTGACCTTCTCGGCGGCCAGCACGAGGTCGCCCTCGTTCTCGCGATCCTCGTCGTCGACGAGGATGACCATCCGCCCCGCGCGCACGTCCTCGATCGCTCGGTGCACTCGCTCGATCGCGTCGAGCCGCGTCTGGGGTCCGGCCATCGCGGACTTCATAGCCCCCGGGACGGATCCGGTCCAGCCAGGCGGCCGCGGAACAACACGTCGTCGCCGAGCGCGCGGACCGTGGGCGCGACGAGGCGCCACGCGTCGTCCATGCGCGCGAGCGGGCCCGCGTCGGCGAGCGGGAGCGCGGACGGATCGCCGAGGATCATCGGCGCGACGAAGACCGCGGCCTCGGACGCGAGGCCCTCTCGCAGGAGCGCGCCGTGGATCGTCGGGCCGCCCTCGACGAGGAGGCGCACGACGCCGCGCGCGGCGAGCGCGCGCAGGGCGCTCTGGAGGTCGACGCGCCCCTCGCGCGAGGCCACCGCGACGAGCTCCACGCCGTCGCGCGCGAGGCCGCCGTGGCGCCCCTCCTCTGCCGCCTCGTGGGCGTGCAGGATCAGCGTCGAGGCGCGCGAGCGGTGGAGGACGAGCTTCGCGGGCGGGGGCGGGGGCAGGGGCGCGTCGAGCACCCCGCCGGCCGGGTCGGGGGCCCCGACCGGGCGCCCCGCGCGCGCGGGG
>JAYRVK010000315.1:0-4040 GCA_041918555.1 Sandaracinaceae bacterium | reverse complement strand
CGGCCTCGACGCGCTCGGCGAGCTCGGGGTCCCGCGCGAGCGCGTGGTCGCGGCCGCCGTCTTCACGGTCGGCGACCCCACCCGCGAGCTCCTCCGCGCTCGCGAGCTCGTCCACGCAGCACCGCGGCCCACCGCCACGGTCGATCGCGTCTGGTCCACGCCCGAGGCCCTCGACGCGCTCTTCGGGATCCCCGCCGAGGATCGGCCCGGGATCGACGTGCCCCCGGCCGCGGGCACGGAGGGCGCCCGCAGCGTTCGCCACGCCAGCGTCGCCGCGGTCGTCGCCGGACGCTTCCGAGCGCCGCGCCTCCTCGAGGGGAGCGGCACCGAGCTCGGCGCGCCGCTCCGCGACGCCGACGGCCGGCTCGTCGCCGGACCCCCCCAGGACGTGCCGTTCGTCCTGATCGTGCCCGCGGGCGCCGACCTCGCTGCGCTGCCGGTCGTCGTCCACCACCACGGCTTCAACGCGAGCCGCGTGACGGGCTTCGCGCTCGCCGACACCGCGGGGCGCGCGGGCGCCGCGGTGCTCTCGATCGACGCGTACCAGCACGGCGACCGCGCGCACGAGCTCCGCGACGAGGTGCTCAACCTGCGCGACGCGCCGGGCGCCGACGGCTTCGCGGAGACCGACATGCTCGCGGTGAGCGCCCGGGTGTTCGGCGTGACGGGCGCGCCCGAGGGGATGGAGCTCTACCCCGGCTACCCGCTCGGCGCGTTCCTCCAGTTCGACGCCGACGTGATGGCCGCGGTCCGCCTGGTGCGCGAGGGGGACGTCTCCGCGATCGCCGACGCCGATCCGGGGCTCGCGGGCCTCGCGTTCGATCCCGCGCGCGTGCTCTACGCGGGCAACTCGATGGGCGCGGTGGTCGGCGCGGGCGTCCTCGCGGCCGAGGGCGACGTCCTCGCGTACGCGCTCGACGTGCAGCCCGGCTCGATGGTCGAGACCCTCGCCGAGAGCCCGGAGTTCCGCCCGCTGAGCGAGAGCGTGTTCCTCCCGGTCCTCGGGATCCGCGGCCCGTTCGACGAGGTCACGCGCTCGGTGATCTTCCACCCGACGATCGACCTCTTTCGCTGGACGATGGAGCCCGTGGATCCCCTCGGCCTCGCGCCCTACCTCGTCCTCGATCGCGCCGCCGAGGGCCCCGCGCCCGACGTGCTCGTGCAGCTCGCGAGCCTCGACGAGGTCGCCGCGCCCTCGGCCTCGCAGGCGATGGTCGCCGCCGCCGGGATCCCCGCGACGGACGCGCTCGAGCACGCGCGGGCCACCTCCGTAGCGCTCCCCGCGATGGCGAACCTCGACACCGCGGCGGGCGCGGTCACCGCCGCGGCGGTCTCGTTCGATCCCGGCGCGCACGGCATGCTCGAGCTCCGCGATCAGGTCTCGCGCTACGAGCCGCCGCTCCTCCCGCCGTTCGAGCGACGGCCCGCGGAGATCTCGGTGAGGAACCGGATCGAGGACGTGCACGCTCAGATCGAGCACTTCTTCCGCACGCGGCTCGCGGGAGCGCACGCCGAGATCCGCTGAACGGCGCGTGTATCCCGGAGGCGAATCCCGTCGGGCCCCGCCGGGTCCGGCGCTCCCCACCGCCCGCGAGTTGCCAGAATTGCCCACGAATTCCGCCCGTGGCGCGGGCGTTGCGCTGCACCGAGGGCATGCCTCGCCTCCTCCTCGTGCTCTCCCTCGCCTCGGGCTGCGCCTACGGTGGCATCGGCGGCCGCGAAGGCGACGCGGGCGTGCCGGTCGTCGAGAGCGACGCTGCCGCGATCCCGACCGGCGACGACGCCGGGCTCGCGCTGCCGTGCGGCTCGCTCGGGCTCACGTGCTGCGCGGGCGACGCGTGCGATCCGGGGCTCTCCTGCTCGAGCGGGCGCTGCCGCGCGTGCGGCGCCGACGGCGAGGCGTGCTGCGCGGGCGGGACGTGCAGCGGCACCCTGACGTGCACGCTCGGGACGTGCAGCGCCGGCGGCGTGCGGGGAGCTCGGCGAGACGTGCTGCGGCGCCGGCGCCTGCAACGCGGGGCTCGCGTGCGAGGCCTCGACGTGCGTGACGCCCGCACCGAGCTGCGGCGCCGAGGGCGAGGCGTGCTGCGCGGGCGATCGCTGCGACGGCGCGATGGCGTGTCAGGCCGGGACGTGCGGCCGCGGCGAGGTCTGCGGCCGCCCTGGCCAGTACTGCTGCGGCCGCCTGGGGGGGACCTGCGGCGACTTCGCGATGTGCGACGGCTCGACGTGCGTCGGCTGCGGCCGCCTGGGCGACTTCTGCTGCGGCGGCTGGATGGGGAGCTGCGGCGCGGGGCTCGAGTGCGCCGGCTACTACTGCGAGGCGTGCGGGGACCGCGGCCAGCGCTGCTGCGCCGGTCGCTCGTGCGCGACCGGGACGTGCGACGCGACGGAGGTGTGTCGATGAGCAAGTGGATTTGCATGATCGTGCTGGCCGGCTGCGCTCCCGTCGTCGCAGGCGAACCGGGCGACGCGGGCGTGGAGCCCGGCGACGACGGCGGCGCGGTGGCGGAGCGCGACGCGGGGATCGCCCCGGATCCGCGGCTCCCTCCGGACCTCGACACGGACCTGGACACGATCGCGGATCTCCACGAAGGGCGCGGGCTCGCCGAGGCGGCGGACACCGACGCGGACGGGCGGCCGGACTACCTCGACGGCGACAGCGATCGCGACGGGATCCCGGATGCCGACGAGGCGGGCGACGCCGACGTGCTCACGCCTCCGCGCGACACCGACGGCGATCTCGTGCCGGACTTCCTCGACACGGACAGCGACGCGGACGGCCTCGCGGATCACCTCGAGCGCGAGGGCGGGACGAGCGCGTTCGACGCGGACACGGACGACGACGGCGCGTACGACTCGCTCGAGGTCGGGACGGGGACCGATCCGCACGATCCGCGCGATCACCCCCGCGCGCGTGGCGACTTCGTGTTCCTCGTGCCCTTCGAGGCCCCACCCGTCCCCGCGCGCGACGCGCTCTCGCTCTCGACGCAGGTCCGCACGCTCGACGTGTACTTCCTGATGGACACGACGAGCTCGATGAACGACGAGATCGATGGGCTGCGCGACGCGCTCTCGCGGACGATCATCCCGAGCGTGCGCGCCGAGGTCGCGAGCTCCTGGTTCGGTGTCGGCGGCTTCGAGGACTACCCGTACTCGCCCTACGGCGGCGCGTCGGATCGCCCCTTCTACCAGCTCGGCCCGACCGCGGCTTCCGTCACGGACGCGCAGCGCGCGGTCGACGCGTACGTCACGCGCTGGGGCAACGATCGGCCCGAGAGCCACGTCGCCGCGCTCTACGCGCTGAGCACGGGCGCGCCGCTCGGCCACGGCGTGCCCGCGGCGCCCGCCTGCGCGGGCCGCGGCTACGGCTGCTTCCGCGAGAGCTCGGTGCCGGTGATCGTGATCCTCACCGACGCGCCCGCGCACAACTTCCCGAGCGCGACCGTCGCCGGCGCGCCGACGTGGGACCAGGCGCTCGCGGGGCTCAACGGGCTCGGCGCGCGCGTGGTCGGCGTCAGCTCCGGGGATGCATCATCGCATCACTTCTTGTCGGAGGCCGCGCGCCAGACGGGGACCGTCGACGCCGGCGGGAGCCCCGAGCCCTACGTCTTCGACGTGCCCCCCGACGGCACCGGCCTCGGTCAGGCCGTCGTCGACGCCATCGTCGCGGGCGCCAGCGCGCCGGTCGAGATCAGCGCGCGCGTGACCGATCTCGCCGACGCGGGGGAGTCCGTCGACGCCGCCGCGGCGTTCATCGAGGCGGTCGAGGCGCGCACGGCCGCGGCCGACGGCGCGCTCGCGTGCACCCTCGGCCTCGCCGCGTTCGATCGCCCCGGTTTCGATGGCGACGAGGTCGCGGAGACGTTCCGCGCGGTGCCGCCGGGGCAGCCGGTGTGCTTCGATCTGATCGCGCGCGTGAACGAGACCGTGGCCCCGGACCACGACGCGGCGCGCCTCTTCCGCGCGCGGCTCGAGGTGCTGAGCCAGGGGGTGAACCGCCTCGACGAGCGCGTGGTGTACTTCCTCGTACCCCCGCG
>JAYRVK010000314.1:0-3284 GCA_041918555.1 Sandaracinaceae bacterium | reverse complement strand
GTACGCGAAGTCCACGGTCCAGCCGATGTTCTGCACGTGGGCGCGGCCCTCGAGGTGGTAGGGCACCGGCCCGCCCGCGGCCGCGAGCGCGAGCTCGGGGAGGCTCATCACGGGCGCGGTCACGTCGGTCTCGATGATCACGGGCTGGTTCGGCGGCAGGTCGACGGCCTGCGGCACGTCGACGGTGCCCAGGTCCTGGTTGGCCACCGTGATGTGGACGCGGAGCGAGTCGACGGTGATCGTCTCGTCGTGCGAGTCGTTCGTCGCGATCAGGCGGACGCCGAGCGTCAGGCCCTCGAGCCCGATTCCGCGCACCTCGATCTGATCGGTGCGCAGCGAGGGGAGCTGGCCAGCGAAGCAGCCGGCGAGCAGCAGGAGCGCGAGTGCCGAGGGGATCGTTCGCCTCATGACGAACAAAGATCACAGACTCCCGGCCGTCGCGCTCGACTTTTTCACCGGGGCCCTGCCCTTGCCCCGGGACGGTCTGCGCTCTACGAAGCCGAGCGGACGGATGGGCCACGCCGCCACCCGAAGAACGCTGCTCGCTGGCGCGATGCTCCTCGGGGCGTGCTCGCCCCACTCCACCGCGTCCAACCCGCGGCCGCCGCTCGAGCTCCCGGAGGGCTTCACGGCGGGCGGAGAGGACGAGGCGTCCGACGACGCGGCGCCGGACCGCTGGTGGCTCGCGTTCGGGGATCCCGAGCTGAGCCACCTCGTGGACGAAGCGCTCGCGCGCAATTTCCAGCTCGGCGCCGCGTGGGCGCGGCTCGAGCAAGCCGAGACGGGCGTCCGCTCCGCGGCCTCGGCGTGGTACCCCCAGATCAGCGCGCAGCTCGACGCGGCCCGCCGGCGTCAAGTCGTCGTGTTCGGCGCGCTCGGGCGGCAGGAGTTCGAGAACGACTCCTTCGGGATCTCGCTCCCCATGAGCTACGAGCTCGACGTGTGGCACCGCGTCGGCCACGCGGTCGCCGCGGGGAGCCTGGAGTACGTGGCCGCGCGCGACGACGTCGAGGCGCTCGCGATGACGCTCGCGGCGAACGTCGTCGAGGCGTGGCTCGAGCTCCTGCAACAGCGGGCCACGCGCGCGCTCCTCGATCAGCAGCTGGAGACGAACCGCGTCTACGCCGAGCTGGTGGCGCTCCGGTTCGCGCACGGCCTCGGGACCTCGCTCGACGTCCACCAGCAGCAGCAGCAGCTCGAGGCGACGGGGGCACAGCTCGCGCAGGTCGAGGGCGCCGAGACGGTCGCGCGCCAGCAGCTCGCGGTGCTCGTCGGCCGTCCGCCGGGCGCGTTCGCCGGCGACATCGGTGCGCTCCCCGAGCCCACCACCCTGCCCCCGCCGCCGATGGTCCCGCGCGCGGGGATCCCGAGCCACCTCCTCCTCACGCGGCCGGACGTGCGCGCGGCGCGGCGGCGCGTGGAGGCCCAGGATCACCGCGTCGGCGCCGCGATCGCCGACCTCTTCCCCACCTTCCGGTTCAACGCGTCGATCGGCCTCTCGTCGCCGACCCTCGAGGGCCTCGTCTCGAGCTTCGTGTACTCGATCGCCGGGAGCATCCTCGCGACGGTCCTCGACGGTGGCCGCCGCGACGCGGAGATCCGGCGCAACCGGGCGGTCCTGCGCGAGCGGCTCCAGACCTTCGGGCACACGGTGCTGACGGCGATGCTCGAGGTCGAGTCGGCGCTCGCGCGCGAGCGCCAGCTCGCCGCGCAGAACGAGAGCCAGGTCCGCCAGCTCGCGGCGGCGCGCGCGGCGCTGACGGAGTCGCGCCGGCGCTACGCCGAGGGCCTCAGCGACTACCTGCCCGTGCTCACCTCGCTCGCCGCGGTGCAGCGCCTCGAGCAGACCATCCTGGCGACGGAGCGGCAGCGGCTCTCGCAGCGCGTGCAGCTCGCGCGCGCGCTCGGCGGCGGCTGGACGTCCGCGCTCGAGGCGCCACCCCTGCCCCTGCCCGAGGGCGAGGAGCGCGACGAGTCGACGAACGCCGAGGACGCGCCGTGACCGACGAGCCCGCGGAGCCGACCCCGGAGACGTTCCACGACGCGCGCCCGAGCCTCGTCGCGCGGCTCGCCGCGGTGCTCGTGCCCGCGCTGATCTGCGTCGGCGGGATCGGGTTCGCGGCGATGCTCGTGGCGACGCGGCCGGCCGCCGAGGAGGCGACGCCCGAGGCGGCCGAGGTCCCGGTCCGCGTACAGGCGATCTCGTCGGCGGACGAGCGCGTCGTGGTCCGCGCGCAGGGGCAGGTGATCGCGGCGCAGCAGGTGGTCTTGCAGCCCGAGCTGAGCGGGCGTGTGAACTGGATGAGCCCCGAGCTCGTGCCCGGGGGGCGCGTCGCGGCGGGCGACACGCTCGTCCGGATCGATCCCCGCGACTTCCGCGCGGCCCTCGAGCAGCAGCGCGCGCAGGTCGAGAACAGCCAGCTGGGCGTCTCGACCGAAGAGAGCCGGCGCGTGATCGCCGAGCGCGAGTGGGCGCTCCTCGAGCAGGAGCGCAGCGCCGCGTCGGATGGCGGCCGGCAGCTCGCGCTGCGCGAGCCGCAGCTCCGGGCCGCCGAGGCCTCGCTGCGCGCGGCGCGCAGCGGGCTCCAGCAGGCTCGGACGAACCTCTCGCGGACCACCCTGCTCGCGCCCTTCGACGGAGTCGTCCTCGCGGAGAACGTCGACCTGGGGCAGCTCGTCGGCCCCGCCTCGCAGCTCGCCACGCTCGTCGGCACCGCGCATTTCTGGGTGCGCGCGTCGATCCCGATGGAGCAGCTCCGGTTCGTGCGCCTCCCCACCGCGACCGCGCCCGGCTCGAACGCCACGGTGGTCCAGCGGGTCGGCGAGCGCGATCGGATCGTGCGGAGCGGCCGCGTCATCCGGCTGCTCGGGGACCTCGACCCCGTCGGGCGCATGGCGCGCGTGCTCATCGAGATCGACGATCCGCTCGGGCCGCCCGGAGAGCTCCCGATGCTCCTGGGCGCGACGGTCGACGTGGAGCTCGACGCGGGCGTCCTCGAGGACGTCGCGCGCATCCCGCGCGCCGCGCTCCACGTCGGCGACGAGGTCCACTTGTTCGGCGACGGCGCGCTCGCGATCCAGACCGTCGAGGTCGCGTGGCGCGATGACGAGTCCGTGCTCGTGCGCGGCCTCGGGCAGGGCGCGGAGCTCGTCCTGAGCACCGTGTCTCCGCCCATCGCGGGGACGCGTCTGCGGCGCGCGGAGGAATCCCCGGCCCCGACCGCCTCCGCGGGGAGCGCGACCGAGCGATGAGCGTCCCCCCCCCGGAGGGCGCCCCACGGAAG
>JAYRVK010000313.1:0-2868 GCA_041918555.1 Sandaracinaceae bacterium | reverse complement strand
GAGCCCGAGGTGATCCTCGCCTACGGGTGGCGCGACCTGCGGCAGACCGCGCGCGACCGCGTCGTCATGGACGAGGGCTCGGTGCGGCTCATCCTCGCCGCGGACGATCTACGAGAGCAAGTGAAGTTGACGATGCGCTTCGAGCACCACCCGAACGGGGACGCCGCCGAGGACCGCAACGTCGTAGCGCAGCTGCGCTTCGTCCCGCGCGGGCCGCACCGGGACATCCGGCTCGACGAGATCGACTGGCTGAGCGACGCCTGCCCCGAGCCCGACCCGCCGCGCCACCGCGGCGAGGTGTGCGAGCTGCGGGAGCGCACCGTGGTCTATCGCTACGAGCCGGAGGCCGACCGCTGGAGCACGGCCGAGGACGCGCCGTGACCGCTCACATCGGGCCGACGATGGTCGGCGTGCCGTCCTCGAGGAACGTGCGGAAGTACTCGACGTAGCGGTTCGTGGCGTCGCGGTTCATGTAGATCGCGAAGTGACCGTCCTCGGGGAACTGGAGGAGGCCCAGCGTCACCATCGCGCCGCCCGTGCTCGTGCCGTTCGCGGTCACCGGCGCGGCCACCATCGGCGAGCCCGCGAGCACGATCGGGTCGGTCCGCTGCGCGACCGGCTCGACGAGGGGGAGGCCGATCGAGACCGCGAGCGCCTCGGTGCCGCGCGGCGGCGTGAAGGTGTCCATCAGGCCCTCGGTCACCGCGATGGAGAGCGGCTCCCACTCCGTCGGGCGCTCGCGCAGGAACCGGCGCGCGAACGCGATGGGGTCCGCCGGATCGAGCAGCGGCTGGATGATCTGCGCGAGCACGGGGTGGTCCTCGCCGATCACCTCGCACGGCTCCGCGATGATGCTCGAGATCAGGCACGCGATGGTGGTGCCCGGGTTGAGCTCGCGATCGACGATCGAGATCAGCCCCGACTCGCCCGCCGCCGAGAGGAACGCCGCGCGGATCGAGGGCTCGATGCCGAGGAGCACGCCGCCCTCCTGCGAGCCCTGGCTGTGACCCATGTACGACATGCGGGACACGTCGAAGGGGACCTCCGCGTCGCCGACCGCGACCGACGCGGGGATCGCGAAGCGACCGGCGCGGAGCATCCGGTACATCACGAGCATGTCGATCACCGTCTGCCGGACGATCTCGCGGGCCGCAACGGGGTTTGCGATCAACAGCGTCTCGACGTCGAAGCCGTCGGGGTTGCGGTCGCCGTGGAGCGCGGCCTCGAGGCCGATCATCGCGCCGCCCACGCGCGCGACCTGCGCGCCCTCGTTGCGGAGGTGCGTGGTGTGGTCGCCGCCGGTCCCGTGGCCGTAGAGGATGATCGGGTAGCCGCCCGCGGGCATGGGGGTCGTCGGCACCGAGATCCCGACCTGGACCGCGCGCCGCCGCACGACGAGCGGCGCGCCCGCGTCGTCGAAGCGGATGAGCCCGCTCCCGAACTCCATGTAGGGCGGCTCCCCGTCCATGAGCTCGTAGGTCTCGAACGACGCCTCGTAGGTCACGACGTTCGGCGTCTGTCCGACGACCGCCCAGCCCGTCACGTCGGGGAGCGGCTGCGCCTCGACGAAGGCGCGCGCGAGGTCCATGTCGACCGCGGGATCGCTCGTCGTGACGAGGCTCGCGACGAGCACGTCGGCGCGCGCGATGCCCGCGCCCTCGAGCCCGTCGAACAGCGCGGTGGCGTACGCGTCGCTCGAGGTCTTGAGCGCCTCGAACGCGTCCGAGCGCGCAATCGGCGTGCCGTCCGCGCCGCGCAGTCCGTCGAGGACCGCGAACGCGTAGGTGCGCGCCACGTGCATCTCGAAGCCGGCGACCGGCTGCACGCTCAGCGTGTTGCCGGGCCAGAACTGCGACGGCGCCGCGTGAAAGCGCGCGTACGCGGGGAGGCGCTGGCCGCGCTCGGGGCTGGCGGGATCGACGTCGACGAGGACGACGAGGCTGTCCGCTTCGCGCGTGTCGGCGGGCGCGGGGAGCGCCGCCTCGTCGAGCGCGCCGGTGAAGCGGAAGTACACCGCGGTGAGCGGGCTGAACCCCGCGCGCTCGCCCGAGACGAGCTCGATCCCGTCGGCGACGATCCCGCGCGCGCGCGGGAAGCCCGTGAGGTCGGGCCGGCCCTCCGCGTCGGTGCGCGCGTCGCTCGGGAACGGCGTGTCGAAGAACCCGCCCGCCGGATCGTAGAGGACCGCGGCGGGGCCGCCGGGGCCCGCGTCGAGGCCCGGATCGCCGCCGTCGGCGCCGGGGCCCGCGTCGGCCGGGGGGACGGTGCCGTCGCACGCCGCCAGGAGGAGGCTCGTGAAGAGGATCGCGCGCATGGGTGTTCTTCTAGCCGATCCGCGTGTGCGTGCGGAGCGCTTCGAAGTCGAAGACCGGGTTGAGGGCCTTCGCGTAGCGCAGCACGGGGACCGCGCGGTCGCCGAACGGCTCCCAGCGCCGCGCGCCGTCGAGCTGCATGCCGGCGCGCTCGTAGAAGCGCCGCGCGCGCTCGTTCTTCGCGAGGACCCACACCACGACCCAGTGACAGCGCACCCGCGCGAGATCCTCGAACGCGCTCTCGAGGAGCCGGCGCCCGAGCCCGTTCCCCACGAGCTCGGGGGCGAGGTAGAGCATGAAGACCTCGCCGGAGTAGCCGAGCCACGACGGATCGTCGCGGCGCGGGCCGAACGTGACGAAGCCCGCGAGGCGCTCGTCGTGCTCGACCACGAGGATCGCCTCCTCGGCGTCGTCTGCGGCGAGCCGGCGCCACCAGCGCGCCGCGAGCTCGTCCTGCCGCAGCCGGTTGAGGTAGCGATCGGGCAGGAGCCCGCGGTACGCCCAGCGCCAGCTCTCGAGGTGCACGGACGCCAGATCGTCCGCGTCGCCCGTGTCG